>JAFGNC010000330.1 GCA_016927175.1 Gammaproteobacteria bacterium
GGGGACTATATCCGGCGCGGCAACGAGCAATGTCTGCGCATGGTGCAACTGGAAGACTGGCGAAGTCTCGAGGCCGCGGCGGAGTTTCTGGCCGTGCGGGACGTGAACGGCGTGTTCGTGGGGCTCGGCGACCTTTACCTTTCGAGCGGCAAGCCCTCCTCCGACCCGGACGTGCAGCGGCTCGCCCGGGCGGTCGCCGAGTCTGCCCGGGAAGCGGGCAGGCTTTCGGGAATCGCCGCCGCGAATCCCGAGGAGGCCCGGCGCTACCTGGACATGGGCTACTCCCTCGTCATGGTCGGCAACGACGCGACGCTGTTCGCGAAGGCCGCCGCGGACACGTTGATGGCGACGAAATCCGGTCCGCGGCACCGCGCGCCGAAGGGTCACGGTTGAGGAGCCCTGATGTACGAGACCGACGATCCCCGCTCGCGCCTGTCGACCGCCTCGGCCGGCTCGGCGAAGGCGTCATCGACGTTCGGCGTGTCGACCTATGCCCGGTTCTACGACACGGCCCCGCAGTATCAGGATGACGGCCAGCGCACCTGGTATGCGCGCGGGCAGAATTTCGTCGTCGCCTACTCCGAGACGCGCGACGGCGCGACGCTCGGCCGCGAGGATCAGCCGGACGAATACGTGCTGCTGCTGCCCGACGACGGCCGCGGCGCGCGGATCACCGCGGGCGGCGAGACGAAGGACGCGCCGGGGTATTCGGTGACCTTCGTCCCGCCCGGCGACAGCGTCGTCGAGATGCCCCGCGGCGGCCGGGCGATTCGTCTGATCACGAGCCGGTCGGCCGATCTCGCCGGGCTCGCGTCCAACGCCGTCGCATACCGGCGGCCGGACCCGCACATCCCGCCGTTCGAGCCGTGGCCGGACCCGCCGGGGGGCTTCGCGATCCGAACCTACAGCCTCGACGTTCCGGACAAGCCCGGCCGTTTCGGCAAGATATGGCGCTGCACGACCTTCATGGTGAACGTCTTTCCGCCCCAGCACGGACCGCGCGATCCGGCGAAGCTTTCGCCGCACCATCACGACGACTTCCAGCAGGCGTCGCTGGCGATCGGCGGAAGCTACGTCCATCACCTGCGCTGGCCCTGGACCGCCGACCAGAGCGAATGGCGCGAGGACGAGCACGAGCTGTGCGGCAGCCCGTCGCTGTGCGTCATCCCGGCGAGGGTCATCCACACGTCGGCCGCGGTCGACCCGGGCGTCAACCTCCTGGTCGACATCTTTTCGCCGCCGCGTGCCGATTTTTCCGCGATGCCGGGCTGGGTCCTGAATGCCGATGACTACCCGGCACCCCCGCAATAGCCGGAGCCGTACGCGGCGGCGCGAGCGCCAGCGGAACGATCGGCGCGGTGCCCCGCGGCATACGCGCCCGCGGAACGGCCGGCGCCGTATCGGGCGGCGCGAGCCCGCGCCGCGGCGCGGCTCAGAAGGCCACGCTGTCCCCGCCCTTCAGACCGAGCATCCTTCTCGCCTCGGCGGGCGTCGCGATGTCGCGGCCCAGCTCCTCGACGATGGCGCGTATCTTGCGGACCTGCTCCGCGTTGCTGCGCGCGAGCTCGCCTTTACCGATGAACAGGCTGTCCTCGAGGCCGACGCGCACGTTGCCGCCGAGCAGCGCCGACTGCGTGCAGAAGCCGATCTGGTGACGCCCGGCGGCGAACGCGGAGAAGAGGTAGTCGTCCCCGAACAGGCTGTCGGCGATCGTGACCATGTGAGCGAGATTGCGCACGTCCGCGCCGATGCCGCCCAGGATGCCGAAAATGCCCTGTATCAGGAACGGCGGCTCGACGAGCCCGCGATCGGCGAAATGCGCGAGCGTGTAGAGATGACCGATGTCATAGCACTCGAACTCGAAGCGCGTGCCGTAGGCCTGGCCGACTTCGACCATGATCCGCTCGATATACGTGTTCGAGTTGTACATGATCCGGTCGTTCGACGTGGCGACGTAGTCGCGCTCCCAGCCGTGCTTCCACCGCTCGACGCGCTTGCCGGCCGCGCTGAAGTCGAAGATCAGCGGGCCCATGTTCAGCGAGCACAGCTCGGGCTGCGCGGCTTTGGCGCCCTCGAGCCGCTCGTCCAGGGTCATCGTGGCGCTGCCGCCGGTCGAGATATTGATCACCGCATCGCTCGCCTGCTTGATGCGCGGCAGGAACGCCATGAAGTGCTTTCGTGACGGGCTCGGCCTGCCGTCCTCGGGATCCCGCGCGTGGAGGTGCAGGATCGCCGCGCCGGCTTCGGCCGCCTCGATGGCCGATTCGGCGATCTCGTTCGGCGTCACGGGCAGCCACGAAGACATCGACGGTGTGTGGATGGAGCCCGTGACGGCGCAGGTGACGATGATCTTGTCGGACTTGCGCATTCCCGCCGCTCCTGAAACGCCGCGTTGCCGTCGGGCGCGGCCGCCCCGGCGCCCGGCGCCGCGGAATCTTTTGGCCGTGGTCGACGCGGATTCCGGAATCCTCGGGGCCCGCCGCGCGCAGCGCTTGCCCCGAGGGGCCGGGACTCTTGCGCAGAACGGCGACGACGGCATGAGGTGCGGCGTGCGGCAGGCACGGGGCGGATCTGCCCTTCACGGCCGAGCCGCCGCGACAGCGCTGCGCGTCGCGGGCGAGCCCGGCGCCGCGCTTCCGGCGAGCCTCTCGCCGCAGCCTTTCGAGGGAGGCGAGCCTCGGTCCGAAGCTCGCTTCCTGTATGTTCAACGATCGGTAGTTCGAGCGAGGGAGTCATGACACGAAGTTTCCCATCACGGCTGATGGCGTGGGCGAGCCTTGCCTTGCTCGGCACCGCCCTGCTTTCCACGTCGGCCGTCGCGCAGTCGGGCCCCTCGGCGGAGGTGATTCGCGTCGACCGCCTGGCCCGGGAGGTCGAGCGTGCCGAGTCGGTGCGGCACGTGAAGCGCCTGCAGGAGACGTACGCGCAGTATTCACAGTTCGGGCTCTGGGACGAGATGGCGGCGCTGTTCGCCGAGGACGCCGAGCTGATCCGCGGCAACGACCGCGTTCGGGGCCGGGACGCGATCGGCGAGTACTTCCTCGAGAGCTTCGGCAACGGTCGGCACGGCCTGCCCGACGGCGGCCTGCACACGCAGCTCGTGTTCCGGCCGCTGATCAACCTGTCGGCCGACGGCCGCGCGGCGCTCGGCCGCTGGTGGGAGTGGTCGATGATCGGCCGCTTCGGCGGTGACGCCGAGTGGGCGGGCGGCATCTACGAGAACGAGTACGTGCGCGAGGACGGCGTCTGGAAGTTCGCGCGCGTGCACTACCACCCGATGATCGCGGGCCCCTACGAGACGGGCTGGCGTAACGTCGACGAAGATCAGAAGGTCGTGCCCTATCACTTCACGACGGACGAGACCGGGATTGCAGTGCCGGCGCTGCCGGAGTCCGTGCCGGTGCTGGACCCGGCGTCCGACCCGGCCGTGCGCCTGAGCGGTCTCGAGCGCCGCATCGCGGCCATGAACGCCGAGGACCAGGTCCGCAATCTTCAGAACGCCTACGGCTACTACGTCGACCGCAAGATGTGGGACGACGTGACGGATCTCTTCACAGAGGATGCGGTGCTCGAGATCGCCGACGTCGGGATCTACGAAGGCCCCGACGGCGTCCGGCGCGCGCTCGAGCGCATGGGTCCCGCCGGTCTGCGGCACGGTCAGCTCAACGATCACATGCAGCTCGACACGATCGTCGAGATCGGGCCCGGGGGCCTCGAGGCGAGGTCGCGCGGCATCGAGCTCGGCATGCTCGGCGAAGCGGACGAAGGCACGGCGTTCCTGACGCTCGCCGTGTTCGTCAATCGTTATGTTCGGCAGGACGGCGTCTGGCGCATCCGCGAGATGCGTCTTTTCCCGGTCATGAAGACAGACTACTACGAAGGCTGGGCGAAGAGCGCGGTCGTCGATCCGCCGCCGGCCGAAGCGCATGCGCCGGACCGGGAAGTGCCGGACGCGGACGAGATGACGCCCGGCGCCGTTCCGGTCTTCTTCGCCGCCAACCCGGTCACGGGCGACCCCGTGCGCCTGCCGGAAGGCGCAGGAACGGTCGGCGCAGAGCGCCTGCTGGCGGCGCCGCGCGCGGCGAGAGGGACCGAGCCCGCGGGCTCGCTCACGGCGCGGATCGCGGAGGCCGAGCGCCGGCTCGCCGTATCGAAGGCGTGGGACGGTGTCGAGAACGTGTCGGCGGCCTACGGCGACTACCTCGACGACCTCGATTTCGGCCCGCTCGCCGCGATCTTCGCCGTCGA
>JAFGNC010000331.1 GCA_016927175.1 Gammaproteobacteria bacterium
GGGCGTGCAGTCGGCGATTCCGCACCCCGAGACGGCGGCGCTGCTGCGCAGGCTGATGGAGGAGCGAGGATTGCCCGTGCCGCCGGAGGGGCGTACCCTCGATTCGATCTGCGTGACGGAGCTGTGCAAGTAGCCCCGCGCGGGGCTGAGGCCGGGCCCTGCCCGGCGTGACGACACCTCGAGCGCTGCCAGGGGCGCTTCCAACGCGTACGCGGGCCAGGACGGCGGTGGTATAAGTACCCCCACTGCTTCTGGTCTGGATCACGGGCCGGCAAACCGGGATATTCACTGCGACGCAGGAGTTGGAAGCGAGTATGTGCAGGCGGTTGCAATCGGGGCGGCTCACGCGCCGTCAGTTCGTGCACGGCACCGCGGCGCTGGCGACGTCGGGCGCGACGTTGCTGACCGGCTGCTCCGGCGGCGATGAGACGGCCGCACCCTCTGCCGGCCCACGGGCCGGGGGCGAAGCCGGGGCAGGAGCCGCGGCGGGCGCCACGCAGTTCTCGTTCCTCGCGATACTGCCGCCGGAGACGCTGACGTTCGCGCCGGAGCTGCTCGCCGACGCGGCGGGCTATTTCGCCGACGAGGGCCTCGACATGAACTTCGAGCTGACGCGCGGGTCGTCGCAGGCGATTCAGCTCGTGCTCGCGGGCTGGGCGCCGCTGACGCGCATCAGCCAGATAGAGGGCATGAGAGCCGCCGCGAACCGTGACGCGCCGCTGGTCAACGTCGGCATGGTCATCAAGGACTCGACGATCCGTTACGTGTCGAGCGAGCAGGATCCGCTTCGAGAGCCGCAGGATTTCGTCGGCAAGACGATCGGCATCCCGTCCGCGGAAGGCTCGAGCGAGCTCGAGCTCGATCTTTTCCTGGCGTCAGCGGGTGTCGACCGCGACAGCGTCGAGCGGCAGGTCGTCGGTGTGACGGCGGCTGTCTACAACCTCGTCGAGCAGGGGCGGATCGCCGGCTACGCCGTCAGCATCGATACGGCGAAGATCCTCGAGCAGCAGCGCAGCGGCGTCGTCGTGCTGAATCCAGGTGATTTCATGGCCTCGGGCGGGCAGTTCTACATGGCCTCGCGGAACGACCTCGACGCCAACCGTGACTCCATAGGCAAGTTCGTCAAGGCCGTGCACGCGGCGCTCGACTTCATGATCGAGGACGACGGATTCGACCGGACGCTCGAGATCCTGCGTGGCAAGTACTCGTTCGACGCGCTGAACGACACGACGATCGCAAAGGAAAGCCTGCGCGAGTATCTGCGTGTGTGGACGTCGGCCGGCAGGGAAAGCGTGCTGCAGACCGTGCCCGAGCGCTGGAGCAGGGGTTACCGGGAGCTGGTCGAGGCCGGCATCGTCGAGCCGGGCGCCGACCCCGCGGCGTGGTTCACGAACGAATTCGTCGGAGACGTCTGACGCCCTCTGCGCGGGCGGTCCGCGATACGCCGAAGGAGCTCGATGAATCCGCAAGACGCCAAGGCTGCCGCCGTCGGATCCCTGCGCGAACCGCCCGGAGCCCCGCGCACGTCCGATCGGGCGCAGACGGAGCTCGAGCTGATCGGCGTCGGCAAGGAGTTTCAGTCGCGGCAGGGGCGGATCGAGGCGCTGCGCGACGTGTCGCTCTCCGTGGGCCGCCGCGAGTTCGTCGTGCTGGTCGGGCGCTCCGGATGCGGCAAGACCACGTTGCTGCGCATCCTGGCCGGCCTCGTGCACCCGAGCAGCGGCGAAGTGCTGGCTGAAGGGCGCCCGCTGTGGCAGGCCGGGGGGCGGCGCGACTCGGACGCGATCGGCAAGCTCGGCATCGTCTTCCAGGACGCGCATCTGTTCCCGTGGTATACGGTCGAGGACAACATCGCCCTGCCGTTGAAGCTGCGCGGCACCGGCAGGGCGGAGAGGCGTGCGCGAGCGCACGAGCTGTGCGAGCGCGTCGGGCTGTCGGGATTCGAGCGGTCCTATCCGCGGGAGCTGTCCGGCGGCATGCGCCAGCGCGTCGCGATCGCGCGGGCGCTGAGCTATCGCCCCGGCATTCTGCTGATGGACGAGCCTTTCGGCGCGCTCGACGCGCTGACCCGCGACAAGATGAATCTCGAGCTGCAGGAAATCGCGGCGGCGTTCGACGCGACCGTCGTCCTCGTCACGCACTCGATCCGGGAAGCCGTGTTTCTGGCGGACCGCGTCGTGCTGCTGTCGCCGCGTCCCGGCCGGATCCGCTCGGTGACCGAGGTGGGATTCCCGCGCCCGCGCCGTTTCGACCTCGAGGCGCAGCCGCGTTTCCAGGAGATCGTCCGGGATCTGCGCAGCCAGCTGGACGAGGAAGCGTGATGCCGCCGCGCGACAGGCTGCTCGCACTGCTGCCGTGGATCAGCACGCCTGTGCTGCTGATCGCGATCGTCGTGCTGTGGAAAGTCACGACGGCGACTCTCGGCATCTCGCCGTTCGTGCTGCCGCCGCCGGAGGCCGTCGCGGCGGCTCTGGCGGACCTCGTCAAGCGGCCCGAGGTGTGGGCCGTGCACACGCGCGCGACGCTGACCGAGTCGGTCGCCGGTTTCGTGATTGCGCTGCTGTCCGGCGTCCTCGTCGGCGCCGTGCTCGGCCGCGTGCTGTGGCTCGAGCGCGCCGTGCGGCCGATCATCGTGGCACTGCAGGTCGTGCCGAAGGTCGCGCTGATTCCGCTGTTCGTGATCTGGTTCGGTTTCGGTATGACGTCGAAGATCATCGTCGCGGCGATACTCGCGTTCTTCCCGATCATGCTGAACGTGCTGCTCGGCGTGCGGTCCGTGGATCCCGGGCACCGCGACGTGATGCGCAGCCTGAATGCCGGCCGCTGGGCCACGTTCTG
This sequence comes from Gammaproteobacteria bacterium, assembly GCA_016927175.1. Taxonomy (GTDB): domain Bacteria; phylum Pseudomonadota; class Gammaproteobacteria; order Steroidobacterales; family Rariloculaceae; genus ZC4RG20. Next base: position 2,839 of record JAFGNC010000331.1, read on the forward strand.
GTCGCTGGAGTTCCACAGCACGCTGCCGTACGTGTTCGCGGGCATGGAGGTCGGGATCGTGTTCGCCGTCATCGGAGCGATCGTCGGCGAGTACCTCGGTGGCAGCGAGGGTCTCGGCTATCTGGTCGTCGTCAGCCTGAACGCGTTGAACGCACCGGAGCTGTTCGCGGTCATCGTGCTGCTGGCGGGGCTCGGCTATCTGCTGTTCTTCGCAGTGAACGGCGCCAAACGGCTCATGATCCCGTGGCACGACTCGGTCGCGCCGAAAGAGGTCGCCTGACGCCCTGAGGGGCCCTTAAGAGCCGGTCAGACCCCTTTTCCCAACCGGGGAGAAGGGAGCGGTCAGTGCCTCCTTTTCTCTCAGTATCTGCCTCGCTGCGCTCGCAGGCTTCGAGAAAAGAAGGCACTGACCGCTCCCTTCTCTGCGACGGCGGTGCTGACGGCGCCATCGCCGTCGCCGTCGTGCCGCCGCAGCTGCCGAGAGGTCCTAGGCGCTCAGCGCGCCCGCCGAATCCCCGACGCTGAACCGGACCGGGCACCGCGTGACCACAACCGCCGTGGATCGAGGCTGGAGACAACGATGACAGACGTCGCCGGAGAGAACCGCGGCCACGAGAAGTGAGCGTGTAGTGCTCCTTTATTGGCAGCCTGCGAGCGAAGCGAGGCAGATACTGCGAATAAAGGAGCACTACATGCTCGCTTCTCGACGGAGGCTGCCGCCCTGACTCA
>JAFGNC010000048.1 GCA_016927175.1 Gammaproteobacteria bacterium
ACACTGGAAGGTAGACGCAAGCCATTCGGCGAAGTCGAATTCCGCGCTTCCCGCTCGACTATGACACGAGGAGCTACGACACGAGAGCCCGGCGCGAGGGGCGCGCATCGCGGCCTCTCCAGTCGGCGATCGGAAAGCGCGGAGGCTGCGATGAAGTACCTGTGTCTGATCTACTACGACGAAAAAGTGCTCGACGCGCTGACGCGCGAGGCGCTCGAGGCGCTATGGCGCGAAGCGGAAGCCTCTCATCGGGCGCTCACCGGATCCCCCGGCTGCCTGGCCGCTGCGCTCGAGCCCTCGAGGGACACGATCACGCTGCGCGAGCGGGGTGGCAAAACCTTCACGACCGACGGACCGTTCGCCGAGACCAGGGAGCAGCTCGGCGGACTGCTGCTGATCGACGTCGAGGATCTCGACGATGCGCTCGACATCGCCGCCCGCGTGCCGGCGGCACGCTTCGGCAGTATCGAGGTGCGGCCCGTAGCCGATCTCGGGCACGCGCAGACGGCCAGAACCCACCGGGAGGAGAGCGGAAGATGACACGCCAGGCGACGGTCAGAGCTTACTGGATCGCAACATCACTTTTTGCCCTGTTGCTGCTGATGGACGGCATCGGCGGACTCACGCATGCGCAGGCGGGCGTAGAGAGCCTGACGCACCTCGGCTACCCGTTGTACCTGCTCGACCTGATCGGCGCAGCCAAGATACTGGCCGCGATCGCGATCGTGCAGACCCGCTTCGTCACGATCAAGGAGTGGGCGTTCGCGGGGTTCGCGATAAGCTGCGTCGGCGCGCTGTGGTCGAGGATGTACGTCGGGGACGGCTTTGGTCTGGTCATACTGCCCGTGATCTTTCTGGCCATCATGCTCGTGCCGTATGTGCTGTGGAAGAAGGTTCGGCAGCTCGCGGAAGCCGGGCCGGACCTGTCGCCGCTCGCCGGGGCCTCCGGCAGCGCTGCGTCCTGAAGCCGCTCCCCGGCAGCGCATCGGCGCCCGCTCGTCGGGCGGGCACGGGAGTTGCAGCGCGGATCGCCTCGAACGCTCCGTCCCGCAAGGAGGTGCATCATGGCGACCGTTCAGCAGGAAGCCGGCCGCGGCGGCCGGTATGGGGACTTCGACAAGCAGTGGATCGCCGGTCAATGGCGCAGCGGCCGCGGCACCGGCCGGCTGATCGACCGTAACCCCTACAACGGCGACGTGCTGGTCGAGCTTGCGCACGCGGACCAGCGCGACCTCGACGAGGCGCACGGCGCCGCCGCATCCGTTCAGAAGGAGTGGTCCGCCCGGCTGCCGTCGGAGCGCTCTGCCGTCATGCAGAAGGCCGCCCGCGTCATGGAAGCGCGGCACGGCGAGATCGTGGCGTGGCTGATCGCCGAGGCCGGCAGCACGCGCCTGAAGGCGGAGCTCGAATGGGCGGCGGTTCACGCCGTCATGCTCGAGGCAGCGTTCGTGCCGTACCGGATCGAGGGCAGGATTCTGCCGTCGGACGTGACGGGCAAGGAATGCCGGGTGTATCGGCAGCCCGTCGGCGTCGTCGGCGTCATCAGCCCGTGGAACTGGCCGCTGCAGCTGAGCAACCGCTCGGTGGCTCCGGCGCTCGCAGCCGGCAACGGCGTGGTGCTGAAGCCCGCAAGCGATACGCCGGTCACGGGCGGGCTGTTGCTCGCAAAGATCTTCGACGAGGCGGGGCTGCCGCCGGGGCTGCTGAACGTCGTCGTCGGCTCCGGCAGCGAGATCGGCGATGCGTTCGTCTGCCATCCCGCATCGCGCGTCATCTCGTTCACCGGATCGACGCCGGTCGGCCGCGGCATCGCCCGGCTCGCGGCCGATGCGCCGATCATGAAGCGCGTCGACCTCGAGCTCGGCGGCAACTCGCCGTTCGTCGTGCTCGACGACGCGGATCTCGAGCAGGCCGTCGACGCGGCGCTATTCGGCAAGTTCCTGCACCAGGGCCAGATCTGCATGATCACGAACCGTTTCATCGTGGACCGGAAGCTTTACGAGCCCTTCGTCGAGGCGTTCACGGAGCGCGTCAGGGGGCTGAAGCACGGCGATCCGAGCGATGCGGACACGATGATCGGGCCGATCGTCAACGAGAAGCAGCTGAAGGGCCTTCGCGAACGGATAGACGAGGCGCGCTCGAGCGGCGCGCGCCAGACGATCGGCGGCGACCCCGAAGGGCTCGTGTTGCCGCCGCACGTGTTCGCCGACGTCACGAACGACATGCTGATCGCGCGCGAGGAGATCTTCGGGCCGGTCGCGCCGATCATTCCGGCCGCGAACGAGGACGAAGCGCTCTCGCTCGCGAACGGCACGAGCTTCGGTCTGTCGAGCAGCGTGTTCGGCGGCGACGTCGAACGGGCAACGCGTTTCGCGCTTCGGATGGAGGCGGGCATGGCGCACGTCAACGATCAGCCGGTCAACGACCTTGCGAACAATCCCTTCGGCGGCGACAAAAACTCCGGCATCGGCCGCTTCGGCGGGGACTGGGCCGTCGACGCGTTCACGACGGACAAATGGTTGACGGTGCAGCACGAGCCGCGGAAATATCCGGCGAGCGCGGATGTGCTGAAGGGGCCGTGGGCGAGCGGCTGAGCCGGAGGTCTGCCGGAGTCTGCGGTCGCTGCCCGGCCGCGCGCAGGTCCGCAGGGTTTTCGCCGGCGACTGCCGAAGCGCGTCCGCGGCGTCGTCGGCGATTCCCGCGCCTGCGCGGGAGCACAGCGTTTCCGGCGCTGTCGGGAATCGATATAAAGTGTAGGATTAGGTATGGTGCGTACTTGACTGATAAAAACACAACTATTTGCATTGACCGCCGATTCTGCGGTCCGCAGACGTCAGCCAATGGCGGCTACATCTGCGGGCTCGTCGCGAAGTTTGCGCAGCGGCCGGTCACGGTGAGGCTGCTCGCGCCGCCGCCGCTCGATGCGCCTCTCGACCTCGTTCAGGTCGACGAGGGGCCGATCGAGGTGCGCCATGACGGGCAGGTCGTCGCGCAGGCAAGGCCGGGCCATGTGGGCGACCTCGAGCCGCCGCCGGCACCGACGCATGAAGCGGCGCTCGAGGCGGCGCAACACTTCGCGGGCTTCCGGCAGCATCCGGCGCCGACCTGCTTCGTCTGCGGACCGCATCGTCCGCGAGACGACGGTCTGCGTATCTTCCCCGGCCGCATCTCGGACCCCGGCGCCGGCGACGTCGTCGCGGCGCCGTGGATGCCCGATTCGTCGCTCGACCCCGGCGACGGTATCGTTGCGCCGGAATTCATCTGGGCCGCGCTCGACTGCCCCGGCTATGTCGCCGTCGCGCCGGATATGCGAGCGATGCTGCTCGGCGAGTTGACCGCGAGCGTCGAGCGGCCCGTCAGGATCGGCGACGCGTGCGTCGTCGTCGGCTGGGGCCTCGGCAGCAGCGGCCGCAAGCATGTGGCAGGCACGGCGCTGTACGATTCGCAGGGCCGTCTCTGCGGCCGCGCGCGCGCGACATGGATCGAGCCGCGAGCGCAGGCGGAACGAGCATGACAGGCAAGCGAGCGCGCGCGTGCCGCCCGACGCGATCGGCGCCGCCTCGCGATCGAACGCCAAGAGCCAGCGGAACCGTCGAAGTCAGGAGTCACTCATGATCAAACGCCCGCTTGGCCGCAGCGGCCTCGAGATCGCGCCGCTCGTTTTCGGCGGCAACGTGTTCGGCTGGACGGCCGACGAGGCCACGTCGTTCGCGATGCTGGACCGTTTCGTCGACGCCGGGCTCGACGCGATCGACACGGCAGACGCCTACTCGATGTGGGTACCGGGAAACAGCGGCGGCGAGTCCGAGACGATCATCGGCAAATGGCTGAAGAAGTCGCCGGGCAGGCGCGACAGTGTGGTCGTGATCACCAAAGTCGGCGCCGAGCTGGCGCCGGACAAGAAGGGTCTGTCGGCCGGGCGGATCGTTCAGGCGGCCGAGGATTCGCTGCGCCGCCTCCAGGTGGAGGCGATCGACCTGTACCTGAGCCACTTCCCCGATGCCGCCACGCCGATCGAGGAGACGCTGAAGGGATACGAGACGCTGCTGCGCGACGGCAAGGTCAGGGCCGTCGGCTGCTCGAACTACGATGCCGCGCAGTTGCGCGCGGCGCTCGACGCGTCGGCCGGGGGCGACCTGCCGCGCTACGAGGTGCTGCAGCCCGAATACAACCTGTACGACCGCGACAGCTTCGAAGGCGATCTGCGCCGGCTCTGCATCGAGGAGAACGTCGGCGTCATTCCTTACTTCAGTCTGGCCAAGGGCTTCCTGGCCGGCAAGTACCGCTCGCATGTCGATCTCGGCAAGAGCGTCCGCGGCTCGATGGTCGAGAAGTATCTCGACGACAAGGGCATGCGGATTCTCGCTGCGCTCGATCAGGTCGCGGCCGCGCACGGCGCGAAGCCGGCCGAGGTCGCGCTCGCGTGGCTGATTGCGCGCGAAGGGGTGACGGCGCCGATCGCGAGCGCGACGACGCTCGAGCAGGTGGACAGCCTGATCAACGCGACGCGGCTGGAGCTGTCCCGCTCCGAGCTCGACGCGCTGACGCAGGCGGGGGAGTGAGAGCGCGGGCCGCGGCAACGTAGCCCGCCCGCCGCCGAGCCCGCGTTCGAAAATCGCGTCGGGGGCGCTGGTCAGCGAAATCGTTCCGCCAGGGCCTCGTCGACACCCCAGTCACGCAGCGCCTCGGCGGCGCCGTCGCCGGCTCGCACGGGCCCGTGCCGGACGGCGCCCGGCGTCCTCGAGAACCGCGGTAGCGGCGCGGGCTGCACGACGCCGTCGACCTCGACGAAGGAGCCGCGCGCGGCGTTGTGCGAATGCGCGGGCGCTTCGGCGAGACTCAGCACGGGCGCGAAGCAGGCCTCGGTCCCCTCGAGCAGAGCGCACCACTCGTCCCGCGTGCGTTGCCGAAAGACCGCTTCGAGCTTGCGCCGCTGCTCGGGCCATTCGCCGGCATTCATCTGATCGGCGAGCCCGGCGTCGGTGACGCCAACCTTCTCGAGCAGCGCGGCGTAGAAGGGCGGCTCGATCGACGCGATCGAGATCCAGCGGCCGTCGGCGCACTCGTAGACGTTATAGAAAGGAGCGGCGCCATCGATGATGTTGCTCTCGCGCTCGTCCTTCCAGCGGCCCGCCGCGAATTCGCCGTACAGCATGCCCATCATCGAGATCGCGCCTTCGGTCATTGCGCAGTCGACGACCTGTCCCTCGCCGCCGAGCTCGACGTGCCGCAGCGCCGCCATGATGCCGAAGGCGAGGTACAGCGCGCCGCCGCCGAAGTCGCCGATCAGGTTCAGCGGCACGGCGGGCCGCTCCTTCGGCCCGAGCGCGTGCAGCGCGCCGCTGAGCGCGACGTAATTGATGTCGTGCCCGGGCGCGGTGGCATAGGGTCCCGTCTGCCCCCAGCCCGTCATGCGGCCGTAGACGAGCTTCGGGTTGCGCGCGAGCGCGGCGTCGGGCCCGAGCCCGAGCCGCTCCATGACGTCGGGCCGGTAGCCCTCGATCAGCGCGTCGGCCCTGCCGATCAACGCCAGGGCTACGTCGCGATCCGCGGCCGTTTTCAGATCGAGCGCGACCGAGCGCCGGCCGCGCGTCTCTACTGCATATCGATCGTGCCCGCGGCCCTGAGCGGGCGCGTTCGTGCGGTCGATGCGCACGACATCGGCGCCGAGGTCCGAGAACAGCATGCCGCAGAAAGGCACGGGGCCGATGCCGGCGAGCTCGAGGATCCTGAGTCCGTTCAAGGGGCCTGTGTGAGGCGTCATGGCGTGTCGACCCCGCCCCTCAACGCGCGCCGAGCCGATCGCGCTCGATGCGGATGCCGGCCGCCTCGCGGTCCCACGTGTCGGCCGTGACGGCTTCGCGCCGCAGCCTGTGCTTCTCGACTTTCTGCGTCGGCGTCCTCGGCAGCTCGTCGAGCACGCGAAGATAACGAGGGATCATGAAGTACGCGAGCTTGTCGCGCAGAAAATCGATCAGCTCGGCCGGCTCGAGCGCCGCGCCCGGGACGAGCGCGACCACGGCCAGAACGTCGTCCTCGGAGCCGGCCCCCGGCACCGGCACGACGGCCGCTTCGCGCACCCGCGGATGCTCGAGGATCGCGCTCTCGACCTCGAAAGACGAGATGTTCTCGCCGCGCCGCCGCAATGCGTCCTTGAGCCGATCGACGAAGAAGTAGTTGTCTTCGGCGTCGCGCCGGAAGAGGTCGCCCGTGTGGAACCAGCCGTTGCGCCACGCTCTGGCCGTCGCCTCGGGATCGTTGTGGTAGCCGTGGCTGATCGTCCACGGCTGCGACATGCGCACGAGAAGCTCTCCCGAGGCGCCGGACGGCACTTCTATGTCGTGCTCGTCGACGAGCCTGAGCTCGACGCCGGCGCGAGGCTTGCCGCAGCTGCCAAGCACGGTCGGGTTCGGGCCGACGAAAAGCGGCACCGACAGCTCGGTCATGTTGAACTCGGTGTAGGTCGGCACGGCGAATCTGCGCCCGAACTCGATCGCGCTCTCGTCGAACGGCGCGATCAGGACCGAGCGCAGCGGGTGATCGCGATCCTCGGGCGCGGGCGGCTGCTTCAGCAGGAACTGCGCCATGGCGCCCAGGAGCCCGACCGTCGTGATCTCGTAGCGACGCACCGTTTCCCAGAACCGCGACACGCTGAACGACTCGACGAGCACCGCGGATCCGCCGTGGATCAGCGCCCACAGCACGGCATACGGCCCGCCGACATGAAACATCGGCAGCAGCATCAGGTTGCGGTCGCCGGGACCGACGTTTCGGAAGGCTTTCGCCGCCGTGTAGCTGTGGATGTGAGAGGAAAGCACGCCCTTCGACGGTCCCGTCGTGCCGGACGTGTAGATAATCATCTGCGTATCCCAGGGTGCGATTTCGCGCTCCGCCGGCGCGCTCCCCGCGTCCGCGGGCGACAGCGCATCCTCGGACTGCAGCCGGATGCCGGGCAGGGAGGGCCGCTCGCCGCCGAGCACGACGATCGCCTCGAGAGCCGCGCGATCGATCGACGCGAGCCTTTCGACCAGCCGGCCGTCCGCGATCATCAGGCGGGCACCGGAGCTCCGCACGACGTGCGCGAGGACCTGACCTCGATAACTCGTGTTGATCGGCACGTAGACCGCGCCGAGGAAGTTCAGCGCAAGGAACGTCGCGACGGCGGTCGGCGTGTTGCCCTGCCACGAAAGCACGAAGTCGCCCTGCCGAACGCCGAGCCGCTCGAGCGCGGCGGCGAGCCCGCGTGCGCGCGACAACGCCTCCGGGTACGTCCAGCGCTCGCCCGTGTCGAACAGCATGAAATCGGCGTCCGGGCGCGCTGCAGCCTGCCGGATCAGCATCTCGCGGACGACGCATTGCTCGCGGGCGGGGAGGGTTTCTTCCGGCATTGGGTCCTTGCGGCTGTATCATCGGAGTCTAACCCGATCAGGGGCGATAGAATCTCCGAATGGCCTCTCTATCCGTCCTCGACCTCGCATTCGTGCCCCAGGGCGCGACTCCCGCCGATGCGCTGCGCAACTCGCTCGACCTCGCGCAGCATTGCGAGCGCTGGGGCTACGAGCGCTTCTGGCTCGCCGAGCATCACAACATGGTCGGCATCGCGAGCGCCGCGACGTCGGTTGTGATCGGCTACATCGCCGGCGGCACGAGCACGATCCGCGTCGGAGCGGGCGGCATCATGCTGCCGAACCACGCGCCGCTGATCGTCGCCGAGCAGTTCGGCACGCTCGCGACGCTGTATCCGAACCGCATCGATCTCGGCCTCGGCCGCGCGCCGGGCACCGATCAGCTCACGCTGCGGGCGCTGCGCCGCAGTCCCGCGAGCGCGGACTCGTTCCCGCAGGACGTGCTGGAGCTGCAGCGCTATTTCGCGCCGCTCGAGCCGGATCAGGCCGTGCAGGCGGTGCCGGGCACCGGGCTCGAGGTGCCGCTGTGGATCCTGGGGTCCAGCCTTTACGGCGCGGAGCTCGCGGCGATGCTCGGGCTGCCATACGCATTTGCGTCGCACTTCGCCCCGGACGCGCTGTATCAGGCGCTCGACGTCTACCGCTCGAATTTCCGGCCGTCGAAGCAGCTCGACCGGCCCCGCGTCATGGTCGCCGCGAACGTCGTCGCGTCCGACACCGACGAGGAGGCGCGGCGGCTGTTCACGTCCATGCAGCAGAGCTTCGCGAACCTGCTGCGCAACGCGCGCGGGCAGCTGCCGCCGCCGATCGACGACATCGAATCGTACTGGAGCCCGCTCGAGAAGGCGCAGGCGTCACGGATGCTGGCGTGCTCGTTCGTCGGCTCGCCGGACACGATCCGCAGCGCGCTCCGCGCCTTCGTCCGCGAAACCGAGGCCGACGAGGTCATCGTCGCGGCGGCTATCTACGACCACGCCGCGCGGCTGCGCTCGTACGAGTTGCTGGCTGAAGCGGGCTTGACCCTTTAGCCGGGCGAGAGCCACCGGGCTTCGCCACCGTTTCGCGATCCGGGGCACGTCCGACGAGCCTGCACTTCTGGTGGATCTCGAAAAGCGACGACGGCGTGCACGCGACGTGGGCGCAAAGATGGCATGGTCGCCTCGAGCATCCGAAGCATGGAGAAGATCAATGCGAATGCCGCTGGTAATCGCGGCCTGTGCGGCCGCCGCATCGCTCGCCGGGACGGCCCGGGCGCAGGACAACGGAATCTATCTCGGTGGGTCGATCGGGCGATCGTCGACCGACATCGGCGATGCCGCTGCTCTGTTCGATGATGAGGCGAGCGCCTTCAAGCTGGTGGCCGGCTTGAGACCGCTCGACTGGTTCGGCGTCGAGGCGAGCTACATCGATCTCGGTGAGGTCGAGCAGACGCAGAACGTCGCGGATTTCGCCGACTTCCGCTTCGAGCAGAAGGGCACCGATGCGTTCGGGGTGTTCTTTTACGATGTCGCCCTGTTCGATCTGTTCGCGAAGGCCGGACTCGTCCGCTGGGACATCGACGGGGCAGGGAGCACGTCAGCCGGTCGGGTCGACATGAGCGACGACGGCACGGACTTCGCGTGGGGTGTCGGCGCTCAGGTCAGGCTGCGCAGCATCGCCGTGCGTCTCGAGTACGAGCGCTTCGAGGCAGAAGCTTTCGACGGACTTGCGGAGAAGCCGGAGATGCTGTCGGTGGGAATGACGTGGACGTTCTTCTGAGCCGGCTCCGGCTGCCGAGGAGCGGCCGTTCGAGCATCACCGGAAGAGAGCCCTCGGCGCCGAAATAGAGAACGCCCGGCTGACCGTCAGCCGGGCGTCTCGTGGCAAGGGGCCTGGCGCCCTTCAGCGGGCGCCGGGCCCGTCGGCTACACGGCCGACGCAGGCTGCTCGTGACCCGGCAGCGGAGCCGCGCGGCCGCCGGAAGGCGGCAGCGCCGTGCCGCCCGCGTCGCGCGACGCGCTGAACTCGGGGTAAGCCTCGAGGCCGCACTCGGCGAGATCCACGCCTTCGTACTCCTCCTGCTCGGAGACGCGGATGCCGGTGATCGACTTGATCAGGAACCAGGCGACGAAGGCCGTGCCGAACACCCACGCGAAGATCGTGACGATGCCGAGCAGCTGAGCGCCGAGCGTCGCGTCCGGGTTCGACAGCGTCACGGCGAGCAGTCCCCAGATGCCGACGACGCCGTGTACCGAGATCGCGCCGACCGGATCGTCGATCCTGAAGACCCGGTCCATCGACACGATCGACGCGACGACCAGCAGCCCGCCGACGGCGCCGATCGCGGTCGCGAGCAGCGGTGCCGGGGTCAGCGGTTCCGCCGTGATCGCGACGAGGCCCGCCAGCGCGCCGTTCAGCGCCATCGTCAGATCGGTCTTGCCGAACCAGGCGCGCGACAGCAGCATCGCCGCGACGACGCCGCCCGCGGCGGCCATGTTCGTGTTGACGAACACCATGGCGACGGCGTTCGCTTCCGCGACGTTCGAGACCTTCAGCTCCGAGCCGCCGTTGAAGCCGAACCAGCCGAGCCACAAGATCAGCGTGCCGAGCGTCGCGAGCGGCAGGTTTGCGCCGGGAATCGCGCGCACCTCGCCGGCCGCGCCGTACTTGCCTCTACGCGGCCCGAGCAGCAGCACGCCCGCGAGCGCCGCGGCCGCGCCGCACATGTGAACGACGCCGGAGCCCGCGAAGTCGAGGAAGCCCGCCTCATCCAGGAAGCCGCCGCCCCACTTCCAGTAGCCCTGCACCGGATAGATGAATCCGGTCATGACGACGGCGAAGATGAAGAACGACCACAGCTTCATCCGCTCGGCGACGGCGCCCGATACGATCGACATCGCCGTCGCGACGAACACGACCTGGAAGAAGAAGTCCGACAGGTTCGAGTAGTACGGCGCGTCGTCGCCGCCGGCGATCACGTCGGCCGCCGCGTTGTCCGCGGTGCCGAGCATGCTGATGCCCGGGATGATGCCGTTGCCGTCGCCGTACATGATGCCGTAGCCGCAAACCATGTACATGACGCAGGCGATCGAGTAGAGCCCGACGTTCTTCGTCAGAATTTCCGCCGTGTTCTTCGCTCGCACGAGTCCGGCCTCCAGCATCGAGAAGCCGGCGGCCATCCACATGACCAGAGCGCCGCACACGAGAAAGTAGAACGTGTCGAGCGCGTATGACAGTTCCAAAACACTATCCATTACCGATGACCTCCGCTGACCCTTCGGGGTTGCCTGCGTTCAGTACCCAAAACGGGGCACGTTTTGCAGAGACCGTGCCAAGCAGCAGAGGAGAGCGATTTCAGGGAGTTAGCGAGTCGGCGGCCGCAAGCGGCGGGCTTTGCTGCACCACGCCGCGGCACGCGGCGCGCCGGCTGCACCAAGGTGGTGAGAGGGCGGTCGGCCGGAACGGCGTGCTTATGCGGCGGGATCTGCCGCGGGATCGCGGGCACGCAGAAAGCGACGGCGGCGGCCGTCTCGAATCCCGGCGCAACCGCGAGCGCGAACGGCGTTCAGGGCATCGACGGACCGGTGCCCGCGCCGGTCGCGTCGATCGCGGCGGCGATGTCGCGCAGGTCGTCGGGCTCGAGCGTCAGCGTGGCGGCGTCGATCCAGCCCTCCACCTGCGACGCGCTGCGCGCGCCGACGATGGCGCCGGTGACCGCCGGCCACGCGAGCGTCCAGGCGATCGCAACCGCAGCGACGCTGGTGTCCCGGCGCGCCGCGATCGGCTCGAGCGCCGCGGCGAGCCGAAGGTTGCGCGCGAGGTTGTCGCCGGTGAACTCGGCGTTGCGCGATCGCCAGTCGTTCGCGGGCAAGGCCGCGGCGCGCTCGGCCGTGAAGCGCCCCGTCAGCAGTCCCGACTGCATCGGGCTGTAGACGATGACGCCGGTGTCGTGCTCGGCGCACCATGGAAGCTCCGCGGCGGCGGCGTCACGACGGATCGCGGAGAAGGGCGGCTGCAGCGAGTCGACGTGACCGAGCCGCTCCGCAGCCTCGAGCTGCAGCGTGTCGTGATTCGACAGGCCGACGGCCCGCACCTTGCCCTCGCTCTCGAGATCCAGCAGGGTCTGCCAGTATTCCTCGAGCGGCGTGCCGTCCTTGGGCGGCCAGTGCATCTGGTAAAGATCGATACGCTCGACGCCGAGGCGCCGCAGCGAGCCCTCGACCTCGCGCCGGATACTCGCCGGCTCGCCGATCTGACGCAGGCCCGAGCCGGGATCCGTTTCGTCCCACACGAGACCGCACTTCGTGAACACGTACGGCCGGTCGCGGTCCGGCAGCGGCTCGAGCGCGCGCCGCACGATCTCCTCCGAATGGCCGAGCCCGTACACGGCGGCCGTGTCGATCCAGTTGATGCCGAGCTCGACCGCGCGGCGAATCGCGGCAATGGAATCCTCGTCGTCCTGTGCGCCCCAGCCGGCCGCCCAGTCGGGTCCGCCGATCGCCCACGCGCCGAAGCCGACGCGCGTGACGCGCATGCCGGTGCGGCCGAGCGGGCGCACGGGCAGGGGCGACGAGTGGGTATCGGGACTGTCTTTCTGACGCATGAGGTGTCGCCTCTCGAGCTTCGGTGCGGTCCTCGTGTCAATATATCGACCTGCGCTCTGCCTCGAAACCGGCACGAAGCTGCGGCGCCGTTCGGGGCGCCGCGGGCTGCGCGCCGGTCGTCGCCGGAAGCGGCCGCGGTCCTCCCGCCGGAGCGGCGCGAAATTTGCTTGCGCAGCGTCAGCAACACATTCGACAACGCGAAGGCGAGCCCATGTCGCAGAAGCAGGTCAACGGCGTCACGATCGAGGTCGTGGAAGGCAACATCGTCACGCAGCCGGACGTCGACGCAGTCGTCAACGCTGCGAACGCGCAGCTGCGCAGCGGCGGAGGCGTCGCCGGAGCGATCCACCGCGCCGCGGGACCCGGCCTCGAGCAGGAGTGCCGGCCGCTCGCGCCGATCCGTCCGGGCACGTGCGTCATCACCGGCGCGCACAACCTGCCGAACCGCAGCGTGATTCATTGCCTCGGCCCGGTGTACGGCCGGGACGAGCCGGCCGACGGATTGCTCGCGTCCTGTTACCGCGCGGCGCTCGACATCGCCGAGCACAACGGCGTCGCTTCGATCGCGTTTCCGGCGATCTCGACCGGGGCTTTCGGTTTTCCGTCGGACTCCGCGGCCAGGATCGCGATGGAAACCGTGGTTGGCATGGCACCGTCGCTCGCAAGCGTGAAGCACATACGCTTCGTGCTGTTCGACGCAGCGTCGCGGCGCGCTCACGAGGCCGCGCTCGCCGCGGTCGCCGGCTGAACGTTCGCCGCGCGCATGCCTCCCCCTTTCCCACGTCTTCCGCGTCCGTATTTTCCGCAGCGCGCGGCACGAAGCTGCGCCGGCGGTGAAGCAGGAGCAGACCGTGGATCGCGCGCCGGGCATTCCGGCGCGCCCGACGGCAGCGATCGGAGCGCGCGGTGACCGGCGCCTTCGACGCCGTCGTGCTCGGCGCCGGCGCCGCCGGGCTGGCCGCGGCGGTCGAGCTCGGCCGTCACGGCCGCAGCGTCTGCGTGCTCGAGGCGCGCGAACGCGTCGGCGGCCGGATACTGACAAGGACGGAGCCCGGCATCGGTGCGCCGGTCGAGCTCGGGGCGGAGTTCGTGCACGGCACGCCGGCGGAGACGCTCGGCTGGCTCAGGTCGGCCGGCAAAGCGGTCGTCGATCTCGGCGGGCAGCGCTGGCGCAAGCACGGCGGCGAGCTGCGGCCGGCAGACGATCTGTTCGGCGAGCTGAAGCGCGGACTCGCGCGCGTGCCGAGGCCGGAGCAGGACATGGCGTTCGGCGCCTTCCTGGACGGGCCGGCGCGAGACTCGCTGCCGGAGCATCTGCGCGAGTTCGCGCGCACGCTCGTCGAAGGATTCGATGCCGCGGACGCGTCGCGCACGAGCGCGCTCGACACGCTCGAGGAATGGACGGCCGGGGCCGGCGCGGATGCGCCGACTTTCCGCCCGCTCGGCGGCTATGCCTCGCTGATCGACACGCTGACGCGCGCGATCGATCCGACGCGTGTGAGTCTGCGCCTCGGCGCCGTCGCCGACAGCGTCGAGTGGCGGGCCGGCGCCGTCAGCGTTTCCGGAACGCGGCACGGCGAGGCCTTCCTCGTCGAGGCGCCGCAGGCGGTCGTGACGCTGCCCGTGGGAGTGCTGGCGTCCGCTCCCGGATCGCCCGGCGCCGTGCAGTTCGCGCCCCCGCTCGACGCGAAGCGGCGCGCGCTGGCCGGGCTCGCCATGGGCGCGGCGGTCAAAGTCGTCCTGCGATTCCGCGAGCCGTTCTGGGAGACGCTCGACGGCGGGCGGTACCGCAACGGCGCGTTCTTCCATGCCGCGGAGGCGTCTTTCCCGACGCTCTGGACGTCGCTGCCGCTGCGGCTTCCGGTGCTGACGGCATGGGCCGGAGGCCCGCGGGCGGCGCGCATCGCCGCCGGAGGCGAGGCGGAGACGGTGCGCCTCGCGCTCGACAGCGTGGAGGCGGTCTTCGGCGGCGGCGTCCGGGCGCGTGCTGCGCTCGAAGCCTCGTATCTGCACGACTGGCAGTCCGACCCGTTCGCGCGCGGCGCCTACAGCTACGTCACGGTCGGCGGCGCTGGGGCGCAGGGCGCGCTTGCCGCGCCTCTCGACGACACGCTGTTCTTCGCCGGCGAGGCGGCGGATGCGGGCGGCCAGTCCGCGACCGTCGCCGGGGCGCTTGCGAGCGGTCGGCTCGCCGCGATCGAGGTGGTCGAGGCGGACGCGCGGCGTCATCGGCGCTGAACCGGATTGGCGGCGCGGCACAAGTTGTGCATTAATCGGGCGGCTATGAGCGGCCGGACACCGTGAGGCCGCATCGAGGTAACAAAGCCATGCACAACGCCCGTCGCGTCCTGCCGGGGTTGCCCGCGCCGCTCGGCGCGACCTGGGACGGCGAAGGCACCAACTTCGCGATTTTTTCCGAGAACGCCGAGCGGGTGGAGCTGTGCCTGTTTCACCCGAGCGATCGACACGAGGTCGAGCGGATCGAGCTGCCGGAGTATACGAATCAGATCTGGCACGGCTATCTGCCGGATGTCGGTCCCGGCACGCTGTACGGCTATCGTGTTCACGGCCCGTACGAACCGGAGCAGGGTCACCGCTTCAACCCGAACAAGCTGTTGCTCGACCCGTACGCGAAGTCGCTGGTCGGGACGGTGGACTGGTCCGAGGCGCACTTCGGTTACGAGATCGGCTCTCCCGACGAGGATCTGTCGTTCGACGGCCGCGACAGCGCACCATACATGCCGAAGTGCGAGGTCGTCGACACGTCGTTCGACTGGAATGGCGACGAGCGGCCCGCGGTGCCCTGGGAGCGCACGATCTTTTACGAGACGCACGTGCGCGGCTATACGATGCTTCACCCGGCCGTCCCGCCGGAGCTGCAGGGCAACTTCAAGGGCCTCGGGCAACAGGCGGTCGTCGACTACATCAGGAGCCTCGGCATCACGGCCATCGAGCTGTTGCCGATCCATGCATTCGTGCAGGACCGGCATCTGCTCGACAACGGCCTGCGCAACTACTGGGGCTACAACTCGATCGGATTCTTTGCGCCGGAGCCGAGCTACCTCGGTCCGGGCGGCCTCGTGACCTTCAAGGAGATGGTCCGGCGCTTCCACGACGCGGGAATCGAGGTGATCCTCGACGTGGTCTACAACCACACGGCGGAGGGCAACGAGATGGGCCCGACGCTGAGCTTCAAGGGCATCGACAACCATGCCTATTACCGGCTGCTGCACGACCAGCCGAGGTACTACATCAACGACACCGGCACCGGCAACACGGTCAACACGAGCCACCCGCGCGTGCTGCAGATGATCATGGACTCGCTGCGGTACTGGGTCACGGAGATGCACGTAGACGGCTTTCGCTTCGATCTCGGCACCATACTCGGCCGGGAGCCGCACGGCTTCGATCCGCGCGGCGGGTTCTTCGACGCGGTCGTGCAGGACCCGGTGCTCGCGCACGTGAAGCTGGTCGGCGAGCCGTGGGACATCGGTCCGGGCGGATATCGGGTCGGCGAGTTTCCGCCCGGCTGGGCGGAGTGGAACGGGAAATACCGCGACACGGTGCGCGCGTACTGGAAGGGCGACGAAGGGCAGCTGCCCGACTTCGCCGCGCGCGTGACCGGCTCCGGCGACATGTACGACCGCTTCGGGCGCAGACCGTGGTCCAGTGTCAATTTCGTCACGGCGCACGACGGGTTCACTCTGCACGACCTCGTCTCCTACAACGACAAGCACAACGAGGCGAACGGCGAGAACAACCGCGACGGGGCGGACGACAACTTCAGCTGGAACTGCGGCGTCGAGGGACCCACCGACGATCCGGAAATCCTCGCGCTGCGCGAGCGTCAGAAGCGGAACATGCTCGCGACGCTTCTGTTGTCGCACGGCACGCCGATGCTGCTCGCCGGCGACGAGTTCGGCAACACGCAGAAGGGCAACAACAACGTCTACTGTCAGGACAACGAGCTCAGCTGGATCAACTGGGACGAGATCGAGGAGTCGGACGCGGCCCTGACGGAGTTCGTCCGCCGCACGATCGAGCTGCGGCAAAGTGAGCCGCTGCTGCACCGCCACAGCTTTCGCGACGGCATGGTGATCCGCTGGATCGGCCCTTCGGGCGACGATTTCCCCCATGAAGCGTGGCGCGATTCGGAGGCGCGCTGCGTCGGGCTGCTGCTCGCCCGCGGCGAGGAAGCGGCTTACCCGGACGAAAAGATGCTGAACGTGCTGTTGCTGGTGTTCAACGCGCACCACGAGGCGGTCGCTTTCACGCTGCCGGAGTCGAACGGCGATCCGTGGCAGCGTCTGCTCGACACCGCGACCGGCACCGCGTCGCATTCGACCTGCCGCGGCGGAACGAGCGTCGACGTCGAAGCCCGGTCGATGCTCGTGTTCGGGCTCGCGGAAAGCTGACGGCAGCCGCGGTGGCGGGCGCTTCGTCTCGGCGGCGATGGCGGGCCTCGGCGCGATACGGCCGCGGACGTGGATCAGTCCGGCCGATCGCTGTGCGGCGCGCGGATCAGTCCGCGGATCGCCGTGCGGTGCGTGGATCAGTTCGGCCGATCGCCGTGCGGCGCGCGGATCAGTCCGGCCGATCGCCGTGCGGCGCCGCGGCGCGCTCGACCGTGTCGATCGCGACGGACTTGATCAGCGCGAACACGGGAGCGCCCGGCGAGATCGACAGCCGCGTGACGGCATCCCGCGTGACCTGTGCGAGCAAGGTCTCGCCGCCGACGTCGACCGCGACGGCGACCGTCGCACCGTCGCCGAGGTCCGAGACGCGTGCGACGCGGCCGGCAAGGCAGTTGTGAATGCTGATGCCTTCCGGCGGCCGCGACGCCAGCACGACTTCCCGAGCCGGAATCCGCACGCGGACCCGCGAGCCGACGCCGAGGTCGAGGG
>JAFGNC010000332.1 GCA_016927175.1 Gammaproteobacteria bacterium
AGAGTGAGCTAAGCCTGTTTCATTTCCCTTTATGGGACAGCAGTGGGGTCAGGGCCCTTTTCGGCGGAAAAAGGGCCCTGACCCCTTTTCGTTGGGAAAAGGGCCCTGACCCCTTTTCGGCGGGAAAAGGGCCCTGACCCCTTTTCGTTAGCGCTCGCGCACGAAGCCGATCGGCTGGCGGGTGGGCCCCTCCTGCTTCAGTGTGCTCAGCAACTCCCGGTATTCGCGCTCCATGTCCGGAGTCACGGATGCCCGCGTCTCCTTCAGCGCTTCGTCGAAGTGCGCGGCCGTCACCTTTTCGTTCGTCAGCGCCTGCCGCAGCGCAATCAGGCCGGCGCGGCGCACGAGGTCCTCGAGATCCGCCCCGGTGTAGCGGTCGGTGCGCTCGGCGAGGGCATCGAGGTCGACGTCGTCGGCCAGCGGCATGTCCTTGGTATGGATGCCGAGGATGTGCCTTCGGCCTCCACGGTCCGGTACGCCGACATAGACCAGCTCGTCGAAACGCCCCGGGCGCAGCAGCGCCGGGTCCACCAGGTTCGGCCGATTCGTGGCGCCGATCACCACGACGCCCTGCAGTTCCTCGAGCCCGTCCATCTCGGACAGGATCGTATTCACGACGCGCTCGGTGACGGCGGGTTCACCGAGCCCGCCGCCGCGCTGCGGCACCAGCGAATCGATCTCGTCGATGAAGATGACCGTCGGCGCCACCTGGCGCGCGCGCTGAAACAGTCGCGATACCTGCTGCTCGGACTCGCCGTACCACTTCGACAGCAGGTCCGAGGACTTGGTCGCGACGAAGTTCGCCTCCGCCTCGCGGGCGACCGCCTTCGCGAGCAGCGTCTTGCCGGTCCCCGGCGGGCCGAAAAGCAGAAAACCCTTCGCAGGCCGTATGCCGAGGCGGCGGAAAGCGTCCGGGTTCTTCAGCGGCAGCTCGATGCCCTCGCGCAGGCGCGCGCGAGCCTCCTCGAGCCCGCCGATGTCCGACCACGTGACGTTCGGCACCTGGATCATGATCTCCCGCAGCGCCGACGGCTGAACGCGCTTCAGGGCATTGCCGAAATCCTCGCCGGTCACCTTCAGGCCCTCGAGCACCTCCGCCGGTATGCCGTCCTTGAAGTTGATGCCCGGCAGAATCCGGCGCACGGCCTCCATCGCGGCCTCGCGCGTCAGCGCCGAAAGATCCGCTCCGACGAAGCCGTACGTGATCCGCGAGAAATGGCCGAGATCGACGTCCTCGCCGAGCGGCATGCCGCGGGTGTGGATGCCGAGAATTTCGCGCCGGCCCTGCTGGTCGGGCACGCCGATGACGATCTCGCGATCGAAACGGCCGGGACGGCGCAGCGCTTCGTCGATGGCGTCGACGCGATTCGTGGCGCCGATCACGACGAGATTCTGACGCGGCTCGAGGCCGTCCAGCAGCGTCAGCAGCTGCGCGACGATCCGGCGCTCGACCTCGCCGGTCACCTGCTCGCGTTTCGGCGCGATCGAGTCGAGCTCGTCGATGAACACGATCGACGGCGCATCCCTCTGCGCTTCCTGGAACACGTCGCGCAGGCGCTGCTCGGACTCGCCGACGTGGCTCCCCATGATCTCCGGTCCCGCGATGTGGTGGAACGAGGCTTCCGCCTCGTTCGCGACCGCGCGCGCGAGCAGCGTCTTACCCGTCCCGGGCGGACCGTGCAGCAGGACGCCTTTCGGCGGATCGATGCCGAGACGCTGGAACAGCTCCGGGTGCCGCAGCGGCAGCTCGATCATCTCCCTGATGTGGTCGATCGTGGCGCCGAGGCCGCCGACGTCGTCGTACGTGACGTCCGCCCGGCGCACCTCCTTCGGCTCCTCGTACTGCGGGCGCAGCTCGACTTCGGTATCGGACGTGACCTGCACGATGCCTTTCGGCGCCGTCGACACGACGACCAGCCGGATCTCCTGCAGGCCGTAGGCCGGCAGGTTCAGCATCTCGCGCAGCTCCTCCGGAATCCGCCGATCCGCCTCGCGCTGATAGATCGACGTCGAGACCACGTCGCCCGCGATCAGCGGGCGGCGGTGGAACGTGCGGCGCAGCGCCTCGCCCGGTCCGTGCAGCCGAACGTTCTTCTGCGCCGGCGCCAGCACGACGCGCGCCGCCGGCTTCGCGTCGGCCCGACGGATCTCGGCGTACTCGCCGCTGCTGACCCCGGCGTTCGCGCGCTGCAGGCCGTCGAGGCGGATCAGGCGCAGACCCTCGTCCTCCGGCGAGGGGCGTACCGCGATCGCGGTCGTGTGGCGATTGCCGATGATCTCGACCGGGTCGCCCTCGTGGACGCCGATCTCCGTCATGACCGGCTGGTCGATACGCGCGATGCCGCGGCCGGCGTCTTCCGAGCGAGCGTTCGCAACCTGCAGATGGATACCGCCTGCCTCCGTGTTCGCCATGTCTCGAACCTCCGTCGGCGCATGCTTGCAGCGCCTCTGCTTCCAGCGCCTCTGCGTCTATTGTCGAGGCAGCAGCCCGCGACGGGACATCGGTAGAACCGCGGACAGGGCTTCCGGTCGAAGCCGCTGCGGCGCAACGTCACGTGCGGCGTCCCGATCGACCGATCATGTGTCATAGTGAAGGGCTGATCCGGCCGTTCCTCAGAGGCGCCTTTGGCATCCCGCACCCCCTGCCCGGTTTCTCCGCAGCACGCGGCGCGCGTACGTGACGCCGCATGATGGACCCGTCTTCCATCGGCATGCCGCAGGACGACACGCCCGCGTTTCTAGCCGCAGGGGGCGAGACGGGCGCGCTGATGCGTTCGATGGACTGGGCGAGCACGCCGCTCGGCCCGACGGCGTCTTGGCCGCAGTCCCTGCGCACGACGGTCAGCACCTGCCTGAACTCCCGCTTCCCGATGTTGATTTTCTGGGGACCGAGCCTCGTCAAGATTTACAACGATGCATACCGGCAGATGCTCGGGGACAAACACCCGCTCGCGATGGGCGCCCCAGCCCGGGAAGTGTGGCCGGAGATCTGGCACATCATCGCGCCGATGCTCGACCGCGTCATGACCTTCGGCGAAGCGACCTGGTCCGAGAATCAGCGGCTGCTGCTCGAGCGTCACGGATTCACCGAGGAAACCTATTTCACCTTCTCGTACAGCCCGATCCGCGATGAAACCGGCCAGGTCGCCGGCGTCCTCGACGCGGCTGCGGAGACGACGCGGCAGGTCATCGGCGAGCGCCGCCTGCGCTCGCTGCACGCGATCGCGCAGCGAGCGGCGAGCGCCGCGAGCGACGAGGAAGCCTGCCGCCGAGCCGCGGAGGCGCTCGCCGAGCACCGGAGCGACGTGCCGTTCGCTCTGCTCTACCTGCTCGACGCCGGCGGCGATCGTGCACGTCTGGCGGCGGCACTGGGCGTGGCAGCCGGCGACGAGCTGGCGCCCGAGGCGGTTGCGCTCCGGCCCGGCCCCATCTCACCCTGGCCGCTGGGCGACGTCGCTCGCAGCGGCATCGCGCAGCTCGTCACGGATCAGAGCGTGCATTTCGGCTCGCTCGTCCTTCCCGACGACGTGCCGACGCCGCGCTCGGCGCTCGTGCTGCCCGTCTCGCGCTCCGCGGATGCCCGACCCGCGGGGCTGCTGGTAGCCGGCATCAGCGCCCGTATCGAGCTCGACGACAACTATCGTGATTATCTCCAGCTGGTCGCGGGTCAGATCGCAACGGCAGTACTGAACGCCCGGGCTCTCGAGGATGCGGAGCGGCGCGCCGACGCGCTGGCCGCCCTGAACCAGGCGAAGACGGCTTTTTTCAACAACGTGAGCCACGAGCTGCGCACGCCGCTGACCCTGATGATCGCGCCGACGGAGGAGGCGCTGGCGTCGCCCGGTCAAGCCTTGAGCGGGAACGAGCTTCAGATGGTGTACCGCAACGAGCTGCGGCTCCTGAAGCTCGTGAACACGCTGCTCGACTTCTCACGCATCGAAGCGGGCCATGCCGAGGCGGCTCCCGAGCCGACGGATCTCGCGGCGCTGACCACCGAGATCGCAAACGCATTTCGCTTCGCGATAGAGCGCAGCGGCATCCGTTACGAAATCGACTGCCCGCCCCTGCCCGCGCCGGTATACGTCGACCGCGCAATGTGGGACAACATCGTCCTGAACCTTCTGTCGAACGCGTTCAAGTTCACGTTCGACGGCGCGATACGTGTCGCGCTGCGCCGCGCAGGCGACGACGTGGAGCTCGAAGTCACCGATACCGGCGCCGGCATCCCGCAGCACGAGCTGCCGCATATCTTCGATCGCTTCCATCGCGTCCAGGGCGTGCGCTCGCGGACCCACGAAGGATCCGGCATCGGCCTCGCCCTCGTCAGAAACCTCGTCGGGCTG
Organism: Gammaproteobacteria bacterium; assembly: GCA_016927175.1. GTDB lineage: Bacteria > Pseudomonadota > Gammaproteobacteria > Steroidobacterales > Rariloculaceae > ZC4RG20. The sequence continues at coordinate 4,344 of JAFGNC010000332.1, forward strand.
CACGGCGGCACGGTCCGCGTCGAAAGCGAAGAAGGCGGCGGCAGCACGTTCACCGTGTCGCTGCCGCTGCGAACGGCGCTCGCCGGGGACGCACCTGCCGCCGATGTCCCCGCAGGAGCGGCATCCCGCGCGGCCGCGCCCTTCCTGCTCGAAGCCTCGAGCTGGGCGCACACCGCAGGGGCAGCCGCGGAAGAGCCTGCGGAGGCTGCGCAAGTGGCTGCGGGCTACGCGGCCGGCGAAACAGTGCTGGTGGTCGACGACAATGCCGACATGCGCGAGTACGTGGCCGGTCTGCTGCGGCGGCACTGGCAAGTCGCCACGGCGGCTGACGGCGCCGAAGCGCTCGCGGCGATTCGCCGACAGGCGCCGGATCTGGTTCTGACCGACGTGCTGATGCCGAACGTCGACGGCTTCGAGCTGCTGCATACTCTGCGCGGGGACGCATCCACGGCCTCGATTCCGGTCGTCATGCTCTCCGCCCGCGCGGGCGAGGAAGCGCGCGTCGAAGGACTCGAAGCCGGAGCGGACGACTACCTGATCAAGCCGTTCGGGCCGCGAGAGGTCGTGGCGCGCGTCGGCGCCCAATTGACCCTCGCCCGCAACGCGCGTGAGCGGGCGGCGCTGCTGCAGCGGGAGCAGGCCGCACGCGAGGAAGCCGAGCTGGCGAACCGCGCGAAGGACGACTTCCTCGCCATGCTCGGCCACGAGCTGCGCAACCCGCTGGCGCCGATCCTGACGACGCTGCAGCTGATGCGGCTACGCGGCAGCGGCGAGCTCGAGAAAGAGCGCGCCACGATCGAGCGGCAGGCCGATCAGCTCGTCAGGCTCATAGACGATCTGCTCGACATCTCGCGAATCAGGCGCGGAAAGATCGACCTGAAAAGGCAGAAAATCGAGCCGGCGGATGTCGTCGCCAAGGCCATCGAGATAGTGGCCCCGCTGGTCGAGCGGCGCAGCCATCATTTGACGGTGAACGTGCCCCGCACCGGACTGATGGTCGAAGGCGATATGGCGCGTCTGGTCCAGGTCGTCACCAACCTGCTGACCAACGCGGCGAAGTACACGGAGAGCGGCGGCAGCATCGGCGTCGTCGGTGAAAGGATCGGCGACGAGGTCGTGCTGAGAGTAAGCGACAGCGGCATCGGCATCGAGCCGAAGTTTCTGCCCAACGTGTTCGACATGTTCACGCAGGGCCGGCAATCGATCGACCGCCTGAACGGGGGACTCGGACTCGGCCTCGCGATCGTGCGCAGCCTCGTGACCGCGCACGGCGGCCGCGTCGGCGTGCACAGCGAAGGCAAGGGCCGCGGCAGCGAGTTTACGGTCCGGCTGCCGGCGTCGGACGCAGAATCCGTCGCGGCCGAATGCGCTGACGGGCTGGCCCCGGAGCGTGCTCCGACGGCTTCCGCGACGCGTCAGCAGCGCATACTGGTCGTGGACGACAACGAGGATGCGGCCGAGAGCCTTGCACAGTACATGCAGGCGATGGGGCACCACGCACGCGTGGCGCGCGACGGCCCCGCGGCGCTGCGGATCGCCGCAGAGCTCGAGCCGGACGTCGCGTTGATCGACATCGGTCTGCCCATCATGGACGGCTACGAGCTCGCGCGCCTCCTGCAGGAGGAGCCCCGTGCGGCAGGCGTGCGCCTGATCGCGGTCACCGGGTACGGGCAGCCGTCGGATCGGCGGCGAACCCGCGAGGCCGGATTCGTCGCGCACATGGTCAAGCCTGTCGACCTCCGGCGCCTGCTGGAGCTGCTCGACGGAGACGCGGCGGACGTGTGAGATCGGTCCGCAACAGAGTCGGCGCGCGTTCGCGCAGAATTCCACGCTCGCGAGCGACCGCTCCAGTCGCGACCAGCTCGATGTAACCCTCAGTTGCCGCCGTCCGGCGCGATTGCCCACTGCTCGCGCACGAAGCGTTCGACTTCGGCCATCAGCTCCTGCTGACGGCCGACCAGGACGTGCCCGCCGCTCGGGTAGCCGACGAACAGGGCGCCGGGAATCTGCTCCGCCGTATAGCGGGCGGCCTCGAACGTGCCGAACAGGTCGTCCGCAGCGCTGAGCAGAAGGCTCGGCGCCTCCACGCGCTCGAGCGCATAGCGTTCGATGCTCGACGTGACCTCGGCATCGTTCAGCAGCCCGAGCCGACGAGGCGTCACGGGCAGGATGTGCGCGAGCATCCGGTCGACGCGGACCCGCTCGTCCGCTCCGGCGCGCTCGACGACCTCGGGCGGCGTCGCGAGAATCGCGCGGATCATCGTCGAGCGGGCGAGCCGCAGCGCCGCCCACAGCACGAAGTCCGACCGCAACGCCGTATCGAACAGAAACGCCGTCCCGGACGGCGTCTCGATCGACGGCGCGTCCTCCGCGCGGGGCACATAGAGAGCCGGCACGACCAGAACCAGAGCCGCGACGCGGTCGGGGTGCCGTAACGCGAGCTGCAGGGACGAGGGCGCGCCGGCAGACGCGCCAAGGACGGCGACCCGCGCAATGCCGAGCTCATCGAGCAGGCAGGCGTGGGCGTCGGCCTGCGCGGCCGCGGAGGCATCCGCCGGCAGCGGCGTGCGCAGATAGCCGAAGCGGGACACCGAGATGACGCGGAAGCCTCTGCTCGCGAGCGGCGCGGCGAATTCGAGGCCCTGATCGAAACCGCCGCCGGCGCCGTGGACGACCAGCAGCGGCAAACCGTCCCCCGCGACCGCGAACTCGATCGGACCGCAGCGCGTATCGGCGATCCGGCTGCCCGTCGAGATGCGCTCGCGTGCGCTCTGGATGTCGCGCCGGTAGAGCGCGTGCGTCAGCGCGGCCGCCGCGGCCAGCAGGACGAGGATTGCGGCGGCCCATTTCACGCTCGCGAGGACCTGCGAACGCCGCTCGAATCGGTGGCCGCGTGCATGCCCGCATTGTAAGGAGCGGCCTGCGGCGCCGGCCAGCTTCCGGCGGAGCCGGGACGGGCGGCGGCCGCATGGCCGCCGCCCTGGCCAGCGCTAGAACCGGAACGTGAACGTCGCGCCGGCTTCGCGCGGACGCGAGACCGTGGCGAAGTCGATGCCCCAGATGCCGTGGAAGAAGCCCGAGTTCAGCACCCACTCGTTGGTCAGGTTCGTGCCGAACACCGCGAACTCCCAGTTGTCGTCCGCCGGCGCGTACGCGATGCGCGCATTGACGAGCCCGAAGTCGCCCGTCTCGTCGAAGCCTTCCGGCACACCTGGATACCAGGCCGTGCGCAGCGTCGGGTTCGGCGAGCGCCAGTACTGGTCCGAGTACGAGTAGTCGACGCGCGTCGTCAGCAGGCCGCCGCTCGCGAGGTTCGCGCTGTACTGCACGCCGACGTTGTACGTCGTTTCCGGCGCCTGGCTGAACTCCGTCTCGCCCGCGACCAGGCCTTCGGTGCCGAGCGCGATGTCCTTGTACTCGGTGTCGAGCAGACCCAGGTTCAGGTTGAATTGCAGGTTGTCGGTCGGCAGGTAGGTCAGCTCGACCTCGAGACCCTTCGCTCCGGCTTCGCCGACATTCCGGGTCACGAGGCCCGGCAGGTCGATTCCGGTGTTCGGGTCGCGCACGACGCCCGACGCCTGGATGTCGTCCCAGATCGTATCGAAGTACGTCGCGTTCAGGCGGACACGGCCGTCGGCGAGGTCGGAACGGATGCCGATCTCGCGGTTCTTCAGCGTCTCCGGGTCGTACGGCAGCTCGAGGCGGACACCGCCGGCGATATTCGAGATCGACACGCCGCCGGAGTTGAAGCCCTCCGAGTAGCTGACGTAGCCCATGATCGAGTCGGTGAACTGGTACTGCATCGACACGCGAGTCGTGTTCTTGTCGAACTGCATCGGGGTGATGACCCCGGTCGGCACACCGGCGAGCGGGTCGCCGCTCGCAAACGCCAGATTCGTCGTCACCGGCTTCGGCGCAGAGATGCCGGGCACGATCGCGAGCGCCTGAGACGTGTTCTCCTGGTCGTGGTGGCGCACGCCGACCGTCAGAGACAGCGCGTCGGTCAGACTGACGTTCGTCTCGCCGAAGATCGCCCAGCCGTCCTGCTGCTGCAGCGTCAGCGCATCGGCGTCGAAGCCGGCGTAGAAGTTGTAGGCGGCCTCACAGTTGCCGGCCGGGGGGATGAAGTTGGGATCGGTGGCGGCCGGGAACTGCTGGCAGTAGGCGCTGTTCAACGCCGTCTGCAGGTCCAGCTCGCCGCGCTTGAACTCCTGGGCCGACCAGCGGCTCGAGCGGTTGCGCGACTCCTGGTCCCAGTAGTACAGACCCGCTACCCATTCGAAGCGGCCGTGCGTGCCGGAGGCCTGGATCTCCTGGCTGAACAGCTCGAGGCTCGACTGGTTCAGGTCCTCGACGACGGCGTACTGGCTGTTGTCGAAGTCCACGTAGTTGCGCACGTCCTGCTCGATGTAGCCCGTCAGGAACTGCAGGCTGACCGCGTCGGTGATGTCCCAGTTGACGTCGGCCGCGAGCTGATCGTTCAGCACGTAGTTCGGCAGCGTGATCTGCGATTTCGTCTCCCACTTGCCGACTTCGCCGCCGGGATAGCCCGCCGTCTGCCCTTCCTGCGTCAGGTCCGCGCCGGCCTGGTTGTACAGGTGAATGATGTTGGTCGGGAAGAAGATCGCATCGAGGAAGATGGCGTCCTGAATGCGCGGCTCGATCAGGTAGCTCTCGTTCTGCATGTAGTTGAAGCGCATGCTGAGCGAGTCCGTCGGCGTCCACAGCATGTCGCCCCGCAGCACCGTCTGGTCTACGCCGCCGTTCTCCGCGTCGACCGTCAGATTCTCGATGTAGCCGTCGCGGTTCAGGCTCGCCGCCGTCCACTTCGTCAGCAGATTGTCGGCCAGCGGCAGATCGACGGACAGGTTGACGTCCGTCCGGTCGTAGGTGCCGACCGTGGTCTTGACCGTCGCGCCGAACTCCTCGGCCGGCGTTTTCGTGACCAGGCGGACGGCGCCTCCGACGGAGTCGCGGCCGTACAGCGTGCCCTGCGGGCCGCGCAGCACCTCCACACGCTCGAGATCGACGAACTCCTGCGTCAGCAGGCCGGTCGTGCTGACCTGCCAGATGCCGTCGATGAAGACGCCGACGTTCGGGATGCCGCGGACGCGGAACGACGTCTGCGTCGTGCCGCCGCCGCCGCTGCTGCCCATGACGCTCAGGTTCGGAACGGTCGCGTTCAGGCTCTCGAGACGCTCCATTCCCCGCATCTCGAGATTGTCGCCGTTGATGGCGACGATCGAGATCGGCACTTCCTGCAGATCGAGCGCGCGGCGCGTGGCCGTGACGACGACTTCCTCCAGGGCCTGCCCCCACGCGGCAGTGCCCAGCGACGCGGTCAGCGCGCCTAAGACGTACTTGGATTTCATCCTTCCCCCTGGTCGGCAACGGTATCAGAGCCGCAATCTCAGGCGACTTATCCGGGCTCGCCCGAGCGTTGCGATTGAGCAACGGTTAGCCCGCGCTCGTGTCAGTGTCAATACGTTTTGCGCAGCGCGATAAATGAGTCGTTGTTACATGAGCTTACAACGTGTACGCTCTCATTTTCGGGACTATGTACGTGCGGCCAGCGGTGCACGTGCGCAACACTTTTTCTAATAGTAGTTCTACTACTACCCCCATATCTGCTACCGGTACAGAAGGATGCGACGCGCCGATCCC
>JAFGNC010000333.1 GCA_016927175.1 Gammaproteobacteria bacterium
GAGAGACGGGATCTTCAGCATGGACTTGACGAGCTTCTTCATCGACAGCGCGTGGGCGCAGGCGGGCGGCGCGCAAGGGGACCCGCTGCTCGGGTTCCTGCCGTTGATCATCATTTTCGTCCTCTTCTATTTCCTGCTGATCCGTCCACAGACCAAGAAGCAAAAAGAGCATCGAGCGATGATCGAGGCGCTCGGCAGCGGCGACGAGGTCGTGACCGGCGGAGGCCTGCTCGGCAAAATCACGGAGGTCGGGGACCAGTTCGTGACGGTCGAGTTTGCCGAGGGCGTGACGATGAAGGTCCAGAAGCATACGATTGCCGCGGTGCTGCCGAAAGGCACGATCAAGAGCACCTGACCGAGAGCTCAGCCGATGAATCGGTATCCGATGTGGGTCAACGTGCTCGTCCTCGTCGTCGTGCTCGGCGGGGTGGTCGTGTCGCTGCCCAGCTTCTTCGGCGACGACCCGGGTCTGCACGTCTCGACCGCGGACGGTTCGCCCGTTCCGGACGCCGCGTTGACGGAGATCCGCTCGACCCTGAACGAAGCCGGCATTCCGTTCTCCTCCGTGGACGTCGAGGAGGACGGCGCCGCGCTGATCCGCTTCGACGGCGTCGCGGCGCAGCTCCGGGCGAACGACCTGCTGCGTGAGGCGCTGCCGGAAAACGTCGTCGCGCTTACGCTGGCGCCGCGGACGCCGGGCTGGCTGCAGGCCCTCGGGCTGCGGCCGATGGCGCTCGGCCTCGACCTGCGCGGCGGCGTCCATTTCCTGTATCAGGTCGACCTCGACAGCGCGATCGAGCAGTTCCTCGCGAGCTACGAAGCCGACCTGCGCACGCAGTTGCGCGAGGCGAACATCCGCAACCAGGTGCGGGTCGTCGGGGATCAGCTGGTCGTGCAGATTTTCGACTCTTCGAACATGGATCGAGCCGAGGAGATCATCCGTTCCCTCGACGACGACGCCACCGCTCAGTTGACGGAGCGGCTGATCGTCAATCGCGCGCAGATCGACGGCCGCAGCGGGTTCCGCGTGGGGCTGTCGGAGACGCTGCTGCGCGAGCGGCAGGACTTCGCGGTCCAGCAGAACACGGTCACGCTGCGTAATCGCGTCAACGAGCTCGGTGTCTCGGAGCCGGTCGTGCAGCGGCAGGGCCTCGACCGAATCCTCGTGCAGCTGCCTGGCATTCAGGATCCGGCCCAGGCCGAGCGCGTGCTCGGCGCGACGGCGACGCTCGAGTTCCGGCTCGTCAATACCGAGGCGAACGCCGCCGACGCCGCGCAGCGCGGGCGCGCGCCGCTCGGCTCGGAGCTGCACTACGACCGCAGCGGCCAGCCCTACGTCCTTCGCCGCGAGGCGATCGTGACGGGCGACCAGCTGACCGACGCGACGTCGACGTACAGCCAGGGACAGCCCGCGGTCTCGGTGCGGCTCGATGCGCAGGGCGGCCGGCGCATGCTCGAGACGACTCAGGCGAACCTGAACCGGCCGATGGCGGTGCTGATGATCGAGGAGACGCCGGAGCTCGTCGAGCGCAATGGCGAGCAGATCGTCGAGACGACGACGGAGGAGACGATCATCAACGTCGCGACGATTCGGGGCGTCTTCTCGAACAACTTCCAGATCACCGGCCTGACGCCGTTCGAGGCGCAGGATCTCGCGCTGCTGCTGCGGTCGGGTGCGCTGGCGACGCCGATCTTCAAGATCGAGGAGCGGACGATCGGCCCGAGCCTCGGCCAGGACAACATCGAGAAGGGCCGGCGCGCGGTCGTCGTCGGTTTTCTGCTCGTCGTCGCGTTCATGCTGCTGAACTACCGCGTGTTCGGCGTCGTCGCCAACATCGCTCTGTTCGCCAACCTCGTGCTGCTCGTTGCGCTGATGTCGCTGCTGCAGGCGGCGCTGACGCTGCCAGGCATTGCCGGCATCGTGCTGACGCTCGGCATGGCGGTGGACGCGAACGTGCTGATCTACGAGCGTATCCGCGAGGAGCTCAAGAACGGCAACTCGCCGCAGGCGAGCATTCGGGCGGGTTACGATAAAGCGTTCTCGAGTATCGCGGACGGGCAGATCACGACGCTGATCGCGGGCCTCGTGCTGTTCGCTTTCGGCACGGGCCCGATCAAGGGCTTCGCGGTCACGCTGTCGCTCGGCATCCTGACCTCGATGTTCACGGCGATCGTCGTCTCGCGCGTGCTCGTGAACTACATCTACGGGCGCCGCCCGCACGTGCGGCAACTGTCCATCGGCAGCAGAATCTCCAATGCGCCTGCTTAGCGATACCCACATCGATTTCATCGGCAAGCGGCGCTTCGCGCTCGGCCTGTCCATCCTGCTGATCCTCGTGTCGTTCGCGTCGCTCGTGGCGCGAGGCCTGAACTGGGGTCTCGACTTCACGGGCGGCGTGCTGATCGAGGTCGCCTACGACCGCGCCGTCGAGCTGGACGAGGTGCGCACGACGCTGGCCGAGGCGGGCTACGCGGACGCCGTGGTCCAGAACTTCGGCACGAGCTCCGACGTGCTGATCCGGCTTCCGCCGGTCGAGGCGGAGGAGGAAGGCGCGGAGCTCTCGAACGAGGTCGGCGCCGTGCTGCGCGCGGCCGACCCCTCGGTGCAGCTGCGGCGCAACGAGTTCGTCGGTCCGCAGGTCGGCGAGGACCTGGCCGAGCAGGGCTCGCTCGCGATGCTGTTCGCGATGATCATGATCTTCGCCTACGTGATGCTGCGGTTCCGGTGGAAGTTCGCCGTCGGCGCCATCGTCGCGATCGTGCACGACGTGATCATCACCGTCGGCTTGTTCTCGATATTCCAGTTTCCATTCGACCTGACGGTGCTCGCGGCCGTTCTGGCCGTGATCGGCTACTCGCTGAACGACACGGTCGTGATCTACGACCGCATCAGGGAGAATTTCCGCGCTATTCGCCGCGGAACTACGGCCGAAATCGTCAACGTGTCGCTGAACCAGACGCTGTCGCGCACGGTCGTCACTGCGTTGACGACGCTGCTCGTGCTGTTCGCGCTGCTGTTCCTGGCGGGCGAGACGCTGTTCGGCTTCTCGATGGCGCTGATCGTCGGCGTGCTGATCGGCACGTATTCCTCCGTCTACGTCAGCGGCGCCGCGCTGGTCTACCTGAACGTCGCGCCGTCCGATCTCGTGCCCGTCAGGCGGGAAGAGATCGACGAGATGCCGTAGGGGCGTCATGTCAGCGAAAAGGGGTCAGGGCCCTTTTTCACCCGCGCCGCAGCGGAAATCGCGGCCGGAGCGAAAAAGGGCCCTGACCCCTTTTTCGCTCAGCGCAGAAACGGCGCGAGGCGCTTCGACAGCGCGGCGTAGACCTTCGGGTTGCCGGCGACGACGTCGCCGCTGTCGAGGTATCTGTCGGAGCCGTGGAAGTCGCTGATGCGCCCGCCGGCCTCGCGGATCAGCAGCGCGCCCGCGGCGATGTCCCACTTGCTCAAGCCGAGCTCCCAGAATCCGTCGACGCGGCCGGCCGCGACGTAGCACAGGTCGAGCGCGGCGGAGCCCGGGCGCCGCACGCCGGCCGTCTCGAGCATCACGGCGCGCAGCATCTGCAGGTACTGGTCGACGTTGTCGTTGCTGCGGTATGGGAAGCCTGTGGCGATCAGCGCGCCGCCGAGCCCGTTGTGCTTGCTGACGCGGATCCGGCGGCCGTCGAGCTGCGCACCTTCTCCGCGCGTTGCGGTGAAGATCTCCTGACGCATCGGGTCGTAGACGACGGCGTGCTGCAGTTCCCCGCGGTGGGCGACGGCGATCGAGACCGAGAACACGGGGAAGCCGTGCAGGTAGTTCGTCGTGCCGTCGAGCGGA
>JAFGNC010000334.1 GCA_016927175.1 Gammaproteobacteria bacterium
CGCTCGATCGCCCGGCGCAGCGGCTTGCCGGGTCCGAGCAGGTGGTCCTGGCCGAGGAACTCGTCGAGCGTGGCGGGCCGCATCCGGTGGGCGAGAGGCGCCGCGCCGCGTGCTTGCGAGGGGGGAGTCGGTTTCGATGACGACACTTTGGGCTAGGACGTGGCCGCGGGCATGAGCGCGATTGTACCGGCCGCGCCCTGCGCCTGCCGGGAAATCCCCATACGAGGCCCGATGCGCACGCGGCCGGCCCACCGGCGGCATCGGCGCCGCGCGGGCCTCGGCGGGGGCGGATGTCACGGGACGGCGCGGATGCGGGTTACACTTGGGCCATGATTCCACCAAATCTGAAAGTAACGCGGGGCGCCGCCCGGCGCGCCGTCCGCGGCGGATGGGTCGCGGCGCTGGTCCTCGGGCTCGGTACAGGCGCAGCCGCGCAGGAAAACGTCCACACGACGAAGCCGGTGCTGCACGGCCGCCACTGGGTCGCGATCGCGGGCAAGCCGCTCGCCGCAACCGCGGGCGCGATGACGTTCGCGAAAGGCGGCAACGCGGTCGATGCCGCCTGCGCGATGCTGGCGGCGGTCGCGACGATGTGGGATACGCTCGGATGGGGCGGCGAGACTCAGGCGCTGATCCACGACCCGCGCACCGGCGAGGTCAAAGGCATCAATGCGCTCGGCGCGGCGCCGACCGGCGCGACGCCGGAGCTGTTCCGCTCGCGAGGCATGAACTTTCCGCCCGAGTACGGCCCGCTGGCCGCGGTGACGCCGGGCACGCCCGGCGGGCTCATGGTCATGCTGGCCGAGTTCGGCACGATGAGCCTCGAAGACGTGCTGGGACCTGCGCTCGAGATGGCTGAAGGGTTTCCGGTCGAGCGCATGCTGTCGGAGTCGATCGAAGGCAACAAGCAGTTGCTGCGCCGCTGGGACGCATCGAGGCGGATTCTGCTTCCGGGGCTCCGGGACGGCTCGCGGCAGTGGGCCGCGCCGCTGCCGGGCGAGGTCTTCTCGCAGCCCGAGCTGCACGCGACGCTGATGAAGCTCGTCGAGGCCGAGCGCGGGGCTCTTGCGGAAGGCAAGGATCGCAAGGAAGCGATCATGGCCGCCTACGACCGGTTCTATCGCGGCGACATCGCGCGGCAGATCGCGGCCGCGGCGCAGCAGGAGGGGGGGCTGATCACCGTCGAGGATCTCGACCGCTGGCAGGTCTACATCGAGGAGCCCGTCACCACCCGCTACAAGGGAATCGACGTCTACAAGCTGACGCATTGGGTGCAGGGGCCGGTCATGCTGCAGACGCTGAACATCCTCGAGAACGTGGACGTGCAGCGCCTCGGCTACAACAGCGCCCGGTACATCCATGCGCTGTATCAGGCCATGAACCTCGCGTTCGCGGATCGCGACTTCTACTACGGCGACCCGTATTTTCCGCCCGCGGAGCCGATCGAGGGGCTGTTGTCGAAGGAGTACGCGCGGGATCGCTTCGGCGAGATCGACTGGCAGCGCAACGACCCTTTCGTGGCGCCGGGCGACCCGTATCCGTATCAGAACGAAACGAATCCGTACGAGGAAACGCTCGAGCGATGGGCGCCGCGGATTCGGCGCGGCATGCGAATCGCGGGCAACGGCGCCGATCCGAGCGCGATGAGCCACGACGAGGCGTTCCGCGCGGGCACGACCTCGATCCAGGCCGCGGATGCCGACGGCTGGGTCGTGTCGATCACGCCGAGCGGGGGCTGGATTCCGGCTTTCATCGCCGGCGACACCGGCATCGGACTGTCGCAGCGGATGCAGAGCTTCGACATGGATCCCGGCAGGAATCCGTTCAACGTGCTCGAGCCGGGCAAGCGTCCGCGCGCGACGCTGAGCCCCGGGATGGCGCTGCGCAACGGCGAGCCGTTCCTGTCGTTCGCGGTGCAGGGCGGCGATACGCAGGATCAGAACCTCGTGCAGTTCTTCCTGAACGTCGTCGAGTTCGGCATGAACGTGCAGCAGGCCGTCGAGGCCGCGAACGTCAACAGCTACCAGATGCACAGCTCTTTCGGCTCCCACGAGTCGGAGCCCGGCAGGCTGCTCGTGCGCAACGACGTGCCTGCCTGGGTCAGGAAGGAGCTGGAACGCATGGGCTATCGCATCGAAACCGCGAGCCATACGTCCGGTCCGATCACGGCGATCCACTTCGATCAGACGCACGGCACGATGTGGGGCGGCGCGAGCGACTACGGCGAGGACTACGGCGTCGCCTGGTAGGCGTCACGCCCGGCTTCGCCGCCGACAAACTGCGGCTCCGTGTCGGAGCTCGCGGTTATCCGCAATTGATGCCGCTCCGTTAGAATGCGACTCTCGCGACGCCGGGCGTCCCACGCCCGGTGTCGGCGTGCAGCCGGCCGGGGGAAGCTCTTCTGCACGCTGGCGCGCAACGAAAAAGGGCCCGGAGGTCCTGATTTTGGGGGGAATGGCGTAGATGGACTTCCTGGCCTGGCTACAGAGCAGCAGGCTCGGCACGTGGGTGGCCGAGACATTGTGGGCGTACCCGCTGCTCGAGACCTTCCACGCTCTCGGCATGGCCATGCTGATCGGCTCGCTCGGCCTGATCAACCTGCGCGTGCTCGGTTACAAGCCGCAGCTGCC
>JAFGNC010000335.1 GCA_016927175.1 Gammaproteobacteria bacterium
GCCGCCTGATAGCTCGCCTCGTCGCCGAAGCGGGCCTCGTAGCGCTGCATCAGCTCGAGTGCCGCGTTCGGACCTTCGAGGAAGGCGGCGATGATGACGTCGCCATAGACGCCTTCGCGGCTCGCGCCGCCCGACTGTGGCGGCGGCTCGGCAAGGCTCGGATCCGCCAGGGCGCGCGCGAAATAGGCCTGGTAGCGGGCCAGCGTCCGCCGCCCGCTGTCGAGCCGCGGCATGGCCGCCTCGAAGAGGCGCGCAGCCTCGGCGTAGCGTCCCTCCGCCCCCGCCAGCGCCGCCTCGACCGCCAGAAGCCTTGCCTCCTGGGATGCCGAGAGAGGCACGCCGCGTGCCGCGGTCAGGGCGGCGCGCATCGCCGGCCGGCCTTCGAAGGCAAGCGCGATCTCGGCTGCGAGGACACGGTCTTCCGCCGTTAGCGCATCCGCCGGAACGGCGGCGAGCCGCGCCCGCTCCTGCCGCAGGTCGCGCTCGGTCGTGCCGGAGCTCGGCAGCGCGCCGAAGGCGCCGCGCAGCGACAGGTGGACGAGCATCTGCTCCCGGTCGTCGCTGTCGACGATCACCACCCGCGTCGGCGCCTGGCCGAGCGTCGCCGCGGCCGCCTCCCCCTCGCGCACCGTGACGGAGCCTTGCGGGTTGTAGAACTCGACTTCGCCTTCGAGCACCACGAGCGAGGTGCGTTCGCCGTCGACCGTCATCGACCAGTCGGTGCCGCGGATCGCCGCCGCGGCCGCCGGTGTCTCCACCGTCACGCCGGTGCCGCCGCGGGCGGCCCGCGCGAAGATCGTGCCGCGGGTGAGGGCGAGCTGGGTGTCGCCCTCGCCGAGGCTCTTCACGACCAGCGTGGAATTCCGCGCGACGCGAACCTGGGTGTGGTCGTTGAACAGGATCGCCAGCTGGCCGAGCGCGTTGGTCCGCACGACGTCGCCGGCTTTCACGTCCTGCAGCACCTCGACGTCGCGCCAGGAGGGGGCTTCGACGAACTCGATCTCTTCGCCGGATCGCACGGAGACGACGGAGCCGGCGGTCGGCGCGGTCCGTGGCTCGGGCGCCGCCTGGGCCGACATGCCTGACTGGACGAGCAGGGCGATACCCGCTGCGAAGAGGCGAACGCTGCGCGGATGCATGATGGTCGGCGGGTCGGCTTCTGGTGGCCAGGGACCCGGATGATGAACGCCGAGCCGCGAAAGCCGTCAAGCGCATTTGGCGCGAATGCGGCGCGTTCAGCTCTCCTGGTTGCCCATTTCCCACAAATTTCAGCCCTTCCTCTGCGGCTGCGCCAGTAGGAGTTGGTAAACCATGACGGAAGATCCAGTGCCTTTTAAACAGTCGCAAAAGAACTCTCCTGCATCATCCGCAGACTGTGGGCAGGGGTTGTGCGATGTCGGAAAACGAAACTCGAGTTCTGGTGCTCGATGACGACCACGACGACGCGTTCCTCATCGAGGAAGCGTTCGACGAGGTCTGCGGCCGGAAATACGCCGTTTCCGTATTTCATACTCCGAATGAAGCACTCGAGGTCCTCAAGACCCAGAGTTTCGACGCAATCCTCTGCGATTATCGCCTGGGCGCGATCTCCGGCATCGACTTTCTCAAGGCCGTTCGCAAGATGCGGATCGACACGCCGGTCCTGCTCCTGACGGGCATGCAGTCGGATGCCGTCGACCAGGAAGCGCTTGCCGCCGGCGCAGCGGACTTCATCGCGAAGACGGAATTGAGCGGCATCGTCGTCGACAGGGCGGTCCGCTATGCCGTGGCGAACGCCGCGCGCGAAAGGCTGCTGAGGTCGGTGCTGGACAATGCGAGCGCCGGCGTCGTGCTTCTCGCCAAGGATGGTGAGCCCGCGCTGTGGAACCCCCGCTACGGGGTCTTCGCCAGCATGCTTGCGGGGGTGGAGCCGGATCCCGACGTTCCCACCGCGCGCGAGCTCGTGTCGGCACTGAGCCGGCATACGCTGAACGCGGACACGAAGGACATCCTCGTCGCCGACCACACGCTGGAGAAGACCGTGACGCCCCTCGAGCGGGGCGAGGTCCTCATTCTCCTGCACGACGTGACGGAGCGCGTCCGTGCGCTGCAGGAGCGCCATGAGGCACAGGCTCGCGTCACGCACATGGCGTTCCACGACACGCTGACCGGCCTGCCGAACCGGGCGGCCTTCAACAACCGGCTGGACGATGACGTGCACGAGGCGCGCAGGCGGCATCGTCTTCTCGCCGTGCTCAGCATCGACCTCGATTCCTTCAAGGCGATCAACGATCTCTACGGCCACGCCGTGGGCGATGCCGTGCTCAGCGCAACGGCACGGCAGCTCAAGGAGGCCGTCGGGGAGGGCGAGTTCATCGCCCGGCTCGGCGGTGACGAATTCGTCGCCATCGCCCCGATCTCCGAGGACGTCGAGGTTCCGCCGCTCGCCATGCGGCTGGGCGAAGCGCTCGAGCGCGGGGTCGATCTCGACGGCCGGCACTTCAGCTGCGGCGGCAGCGTCGGCGTCGCGATCTATCCGCACCACGGAGCCGACCGCGAGCAGCTTCTCAACTGCGCCGACCTCGCCATGTATCGCTCCAAGCGCTCCGGCGGCGGCGTCTGCGTCTTCGACAGCGAGATGGACAACGCCGTCCGCGAGATCCGCCGCCTGAGCGAGGACCTCAAGCTTGCGATCGAGCACAAGGACATCCGGGTCCACTTCCAGCCGCAGACGACCGTCGACACCCGCGAGCTGACCGGCTTCGAGGGGCTGGCACGCTGGACGCTGCGCGATGCGCCTGTGAGCCCCGGCCAGTTCATTCCCCTTGCGGAGAAGAACGGCCTGATCGTGCCGCTCGGCGAGCACGTGCTGCGCGAGGCGTGCATGGCCGCCGTCGAATGGCCCTTCCCGGCGAAGGTCGCCGTCAACCTGTCGCCGGTGCAGATCGCCCGCAGCGACGTCGCCAACTGCGTCCACACCATCCTGCTGGAGACCGGGCTGCCCGCGTCCCGGCTGGAGCTCGAAGTGACCGAGACCTCGCTCATCGAGGATCGCGACCGCGCCCTCCACGTCCTCCGTCACGTGAAGGATCTGGGCGTCTCCGTCGCAATGGACGATTTCGGCACCGGCTACTCCTCGCTCGCGACGCTCCAGGCCTTCCCGTTCGACAAGATCAAGCTCGACCGGTCCTTCATCGCCCAGGTGCACGAGATGCATCCCTCGGCCGCGATCGTCCGGGCCGTCGTCCAGCTCGGCCTCAATCTCGGCATGGGCGTCCTCGCCGAGGGCGTCGAGACGGAGGAGCAGGTCGACTTCCTGAAGTCGGTCGGCTGTCAGGAGATGCAGGGATACCTGATCGGCCGTCCCGCTCCGGAAGCGGTATTCCCGGAGAAGACCGCCCGCGA
>JAFGNC010000336.1 GCA_016927175.1 Gammaproteobacteria bacterium
CGAAGCGGGCGGCTCCGCGCTTTTCGAGCAGCGGATACCAGACGGCGTAGACGCCGCCCGGCCAGCGCCGCACGGCATCCTCGAGCACGCGCAGCACTGAGGCGAATTCCCGTTCCGTCTCGTAGGCGGGGTCGATCAGCACGAGGCCCCGCCGCTCCGGCGGCGGCAGCACCGCGACCAGCCCCTCGAATGCATCGCGCCGATGCAGGTGCGCCTGCCGATCGCCCTTGAACAGCTCGCCGAGGGCGCGGCTGGCCTGCGGGTGCAGCTCGAACAACTCGAGGTGGTCCTGCGGCCGCAGCAGCGAGCGGGCGATCTGCGGCGAGCCGGGGTAACGCCGCAGCTCGCCGTCGGGATTCATCCGGCGGACGGTTTCGACGTACGGCGCAATCTCCGGCGGCAGCGGCGCAGCGGCGCCGAGCACTCTCGCGATCCCGTCGTCATATTCGCGGTGACGCCGCGCGAGCGTGCCGGTCAGGTCGTACGCGCCCGAGCCCGCGTGCGTGTCGATGACGCGGATCGGTTTCGGTTTACGCTGCAGCGCGCCGATCGTGAGCGTCAGCGCCACGTGCTTCAGCACGTCGGCGTGGTTGCCGGCGTGATAATCGTGTTGGTAGCTCAGCACGTGGCTGCGAAAAGGCGGGTCGAGGCTGCGAACGACGTCGCAACGGTAGGCTGTACTCGTGCGCGAGCGCAAGCGTTGCGCACGACGCGGCTGCGCACGGTTGCCGGACGGGCCGTGCGCGGCCGCGGCCGGTCTCAGTCTCGTTCGCTCGCCTCGTCTTCGATCGCGTCGCCGGCGGCCTCCACGTCCTCGCCGACGCCTTCCACCGTGTTGCAGGCGGCAAGTCCCATGACCAGGCTCAGCGCACCGGCAAGGCCGAGGGTGCGGATCAGGTTCTCGAATTTCATGCAGTCACTCCTTTGCGTCTGTCGTCGAAGCGGCGGCGCGTCCACGCGCCGCGCAGTCCCTTCCGAGACTGCAACTTCCATGCCACTCGAATGACTGCAGAGCCGGCCGTAGATCAGGCGGCGTCGTGGTCGTGCCCGTTGCCGTCGCCGCCGTTCGACCGGACGGGTGTGTAGAAGCAGAAAGTATTTCTGCCTTTGCGCTTGGCCGCGTACATCGCCTGGTCCGCGAGCTCCAGCAGGCTTTGCGGCGTATCTGCCTGCTCCGGAAACATCGCGACGCCGATGCTGGTGGAAACCGTGACGAATCTGCCGTCGACGCTCAGCTCGAAGCTCGTCGTCTCGCTCGCCTTGCGGGCGGCCGCGGCTGCATCCTCCCGGCTCTTCAAACCCTCCAGGATCAGGACGAACTCGTCTCCGCCGACGCGCCCGAGGCTGTCGCCGGCGCGGGCCACTGCGCTCAACCGGACGGCGATGTCCTTCAGCACCGTGTCGCCGACGCCGTGACCGTAGCTGTCGTTGATCGTCTTGAAGTTGTCTACGTCGATGACCATGACGGCGCCGCGGTAGACGCCGCGGCTGGCGTGGCTGATCGCCTTCGCGAGCTGCGTGTGCAGCTCCGCCCTGTTCAGCACCCCGGTAAGAGAGTCGTAGCACGCCTGCCGCCGCAGCGCCGATTCCTGGCGATGTCTTTCGGCGGCGATCTGCAGCACCTGGTGTATCCGCTGCACGGATGTCGTGCCCTTCTGCAGGAAGTCCTGCACGCCATTGCGTACGAGGTCGAGCGCGACCGCCTCGAAATCCTTTCCGGTCAGCGCGACGAGGGGCAGGTCCGGCGCAATGCGTCTCAACGCGACGGCCGCATCGCAACCGTCCGCATCGGGAAGCGTCAGATCGATCAATGCAATTTCGAGCGGCTCGCTCTGAACGACCTGCTCTGCATCCTTGAGCTGCGTGACGCGGCGAATCTCGTATCGATCGTCGAGGTATCGAAGAGCTTCCTCGAGCGACGCCGCTGCATCCACGTTGTCTTCTAAAAGTAATAAACGCACGGGATCATCGGGGTTCCGGCACCACGCCAGGGGCAGCAAGAATCGTACCATTCCGCGGCCGGTAGCGACGGCCGCCGTATCCGAAATACGACAGTTCGCCAACGAACGACAGAAGGACGAAAATTGCAACGCTTTGCTTCACGAAACGTGTAATCCGTCATGTCGAACAATAACGAGAATGAGTCGCAAGCAACGCCTGCGACCGGTGGAAGCGTAGCGGATCAGCTGCCGAACTGGCCGCTCGAATGGGTGTCCAGCCAGGGGCGCTTCGGGGGTAAGGTCGAATCGCTCGTGCTCGTGCACTTCTCCTGCACGTTCCTCGAGCACGACAGGACGAAGAAGTCGATCCTGCTGACGGCGAGGGATCGTCGGCGGCGCGCCTGGACGGCCGCGCTGGTCATGGAAGCGGACCCGAAGCTGGACGCGATCGAGGCGGCGCTCGGCCGCAGCCTCTACTCGCGGATCGGCGACGTCGGCGCCGCGCGGCTGGAGCAGCGGCCCGCAGAAGCGGACGCGGCCGTGCGCGCCGGCGTGCTGATCCCGCTGCCGGTCGAGCGGGCCCGGAGCCGGCGCGTGCAGCCGGCGGCGGAAGCCGGCAGTGCAGAAAGCGCTCGCCGCTCCAGCGCGACGCGCTGACCGCCGCTCGGCAGCAGCTGATTCGTCAGCGCGGGCTCAGAACGTGAACTGCGCTCGCAACGTGAAGACGTCGAGCCCCTCCGCCGCCGCGCGGACGGCGTTCGACGCATCCGTGTCCACGACACGCGTCCAGTCGAGCAGGAAGCGCACGTGCGCGCCCGCGTACCAGTTCGCGCCCACGCCGAAGGTCTGCTCCTTTCCTCCGACGAATCCGGAATCGTTCAGATCGATCGACGCGTAGCGGGTCGTCAGCTCCCACGTGCCGCCTCCCCGGCCGCGGCGAAACGGCTGCTCCGCCTCGAGCCGCTTGAACTCGCCGGAGCCGATGTCGTACTGCGCGGCGCGATTCTCCCCGCCGAGCGCCCACGCGGCGGCAACGTGCCAGCTGTCGAAATTTAAGGCTGCGGCGCTTCGCCGTTTCAGGGAAACTCTGTTGTATTCGCTGAATAGCGACAATTGGCCGATAGCCACCGCTGCTTCCGGGCCGAACAGATCCGCGTCCTCGACGAGCAGCTGGCCCGTGTCAACGACGTGCAAATCCGAAAATTGCGTCGTCTCGTCACGAATTTGGAGAGTTTCCGTCGCAGAAGGCTCGCGGCGCGCGGCGCGCAGCCCGAAATGCAGAACGCGGTCGTCGCGTATGACCGGAGCGTAGACGACGCGGGCGCTGACGCCCCAACCCTCGTCCGCGCCGTCGCCGGGATCTGCCGCTTCTCCGAATACTCCGGTCGCGACGAACCAGTGCTCGCCCGACGCGTCGGCGCGAACACCGATCGCGCGGTCGACGAATGGCAGAATCAGACGGCTGTCGACGGAGCGTTCGACGAACGGTATGTCATTCGAGCTCATCTCGACGGCGAGGCTGTACGGCTGCTTCTGGTGACCCACCGTCAGGTCCACGGACTCGAGGCCTCGATACCCGAGCCGGAAGTCCTTCAGCGAGACGTCGTTGTTCGCGAAGTCCGCCTCCGCGGCCCATCGCCAGTCGCGGTCGAAGCTGCCGCCGAGCTCGAGGCGGGCCCGGCGCACGTTCGTGCCGTCGATCGCTTCGGCGCCGGGAGTCTCGCCGCCGTGGCGGGCCCAGTCGACGTGCAGGCGTCCTCCGATCTCGATCGAGAACGCCTCGTCCGGTGCCGCGATCCTCAGTCCGTCGTCGACGGTTACCTCGACTCCGGGGGCGCTTGCGGCGGAGGTGTCGTCCGCGGCCGCGCCCGCGACGGCGCCGAGGACGGCGCAAAAGGGCGCCGCTCGATGGAATTTAGTCATCATTGGTCCTCGTTCCGATCCCGCCGCTCGGGGAACAGAAGGTTCGGCGGGGAACCTTCGTTACAGCGGCGTGACGATCCTATTTATGGACTGTGACGATTGGATGACGGCCGGGAGGGAAATTCGGCTGCAGGCCGCGCGCCGGCGGCCGGGAGGGGGGCTCGGCTGCAGGCGGCGCGCCGACGCTCGGGAGGGGGCTCGGCTGCAGGCCGCGCGCGGACGGCCGGCGCGGCTCCGGGGCCGCCGCGCTCGGCGCTCCGGCCCGCACCCGGGAGAGATCAGAACCTGACGCCGTCCTCGGTGATGACGCCGAGCGCGTAGCCGCCGTCGCTGCCGTCCCGGGTCGGCGCGGCGATCAGCGTGATCTCGTCGCCCGGCTCGACCATGCCGACGCGCCAGCCCGAGCGGTAATAATTGTTGCGGCTGTGCCCCTCGTACTCGATGTCGCGCGTGCCTTTCTCGTCCGTGACCTCGAGCACGATCTTCGTGTGAGGATTCGCGGGCGTGAATTCCTTGACGATGCCGGTCACCATGTTGTCCCGGATCGACAGGTCGAACCGCGCCGCGGAGTGGTGAGCGAGGGTCGTGCAGGGCAGTCCTACAGCGGCGAGTGCCGTCGCGGCGATGAGCTTTTTCATTCTGGATCCTCCGAACATATGTGGCTCGACGCGCGGCCGCACGCCCGCCAGCGCTGCGGGTGCGGGTTCATCAATCCGCGTCTCTGCGTTCTCGTTCTGTCGTCGGCAGCCTCGGCCGGCTCCCCCGGACGAATATTTCACGTTCCCGCTGCGGCTGTCGACGTTGCCGGGCGCGGGCTCCGGCGCCGTTTCGCGGCGCGCCGGCGTATGCACGAGCCGTGCCCGTCGCGCGCTTCCGTGCACCCGTCGCAATTATGCGAACTGAATTCCAAATTCTGAGCCTATAGGTGTTAGTATTCCCGACGTACTCTTGAGCGACTAAACCGAAACGCGGCCCAAGCCCCGGAAATCTCGGGAAAAGAAAGAGGGCATTTTTTCCGGGCGTCCAACCGCCCCGACTCGGGCCGCGCAGTCCAGCCATCGGAGGTACAGAAGCTCAGTGCAGGGGAAAGCCAGGACAAGGATAGTCGGTCGGCTGTGCCCGCGCAGCCGCCGGACGGCGCACGGGGCCGCAATGGCGCTCCGCCGCATCGGAGCAGCTGCTGCAGCCGCTTTCGCGTTCGCGGCCGCGCTCGCCGCCGGTTCCGTCCAGGCCTCCACACCGGGTGCGCCGCCGGCCGAAATCGCGCAGCTGCTCGAAGCGCCGCCCGCTCCGAAGCTGGCGGAGGATCCGGCCGGCCGATACCTGCTGCTCGTGCACCAGCGCGACCTGCTGCCGAGCAAGAGCCTCACGCAGCCGATGCTGTCGATCGTGGGGCTAAAGATCAACCCCCGTACCTACGGCCGGCACGCGCCGATCGCTTATTACGGGCTGACGCTGGTCGATCTCGCGACGGATCGGGAGACGACGCTGAATCTGCCGCGGGGAGCGGTCATCGGGTTCCCGATCTGGGCCGCGGACGGCTCCCGCTTCGCGTTCACGGTCACGCGCGAGGACGGCATCGAGCTGTGGGTCGGCGAGCCGGGCGAGGCGCGCGTGCGCAAGCTCGTCGGGCCGAATCTGAATGCGACGCTGAGCGCGCCGTGCACGTGGATGCCCGACAACCGCCGCCTCCTGTGCCGTCTGATAGACGGGCCGAAGGGCACCGCGCCGACCGCCTATACGGCCGATTCGCTGTCGCAGCTGACGCAGCCGACGATGCTGCGCGCGGTGTGGCAGGAGCAGGTCGTCGATCAGTGGGCGATCCAGCAGTTCATCGAATCGAAGCTGACGCTGATCGACGCGCAGACGGGGCTCAGGCAGCCGGTCGGCCCGCGCGCCGCCGTGGACGGCGCCGAGCCCGCTCCGAGCGGAGCCTTCCTGCTCGTGTCGAGACTCCTGCGGCCCTATCCGCAGTCGGACGTCGACGCGGCGCGCAAGGAAATTCAGGTCTGGGACCGCTTCGGCAACGTGGTGCAGTCGTTCGCGATCGACGTCCGCGACCCGCGGACGCCGCGGGCGGTGCAGTGGCACCCGTCGATGCCGGCAACCCTCGTCTGGGTCGAGCGCGGCGAGCAGGGCGATCGCGTCCTGAGCCGGACGCCGCCTTTCACGGATCCTCCGGTGGAGCTGTTCGCGACGCCGCACAGCTATGCCGGTCTCGAGTGGCTCGATGGCTCGGGCGACGCGCTGGTCAGCGACTACGACTCCGGCACGCGGCAGAAGCGCACGTGGCTCGTCGACGGCGAGACGGCGCCGCGCGTGATCGGCGAGGTCAGCGTCGACGCGGCTTTCCCGGATTTCGGCCGTCCGGTGACCCGGCGCAACCGGTTCGGGCATCAGGTCGTCGCCGTCCACGACGGCGGCATCTACCTGAGCGGCCAGACGATCGGGCCCGGCGGAGTGCAGACCTACCTCGATTACATGAAGCTCGAGACGCTCGAGACGGAGCGGCGCTGGAAATCGACCGGTCACGGCAGCGAGGCCATCGTCCGCCTGATGTCGAGCGACGGCACCGCGCTGCTGACGCGGCACGAGTCGTCGCGCCAGCCGCCGAATTACTTCGTGCGGTCCGCCGACGGCGAATACACGCGCCGCGTGACCGCGTTCGAGCACCCGGCCGCGGGCATACAGAATGCGCACCGCATCCGGCTGCGCTACGAGCGGCCGGACGGCTACGAGCTTTCGGCGAACCTTTATCTGCCGCCGAAGCACGACTCGCTGGAGCCTCTGCCGGTCATCATCTGGGCATATCCGCGCGTGTACGGCAGCGACACGCGCTCGGTGACGACGATCGCGGCCGAGCGGTTCCCGGACTTCGAGCGCTCGTTCAAGCTGTTCTTCCTGCTGCAGGGGTATGCCGTGCTCGATGAAGTCGCGATGCCGATCATCGGCGACGGACGCGACGTCAACGACACCTTCATCGAGCAGATCGTCACGAACGCGAATGCCGTGATCGCGGCGGCGGCGGAGACCGGCTTCGTCGACGCGGAGCGCGTCGGTGTCGCGGGCCACAGCTACGGTGCGTTCATGGTCGCGAACCTGCTGGCGCATTCCGATCTGTTCACCGCGGGTGTGGCGATGAGCGGCGCATACAACCGCACGCTGACGCCTTTCGGTTTTCAGACCGAGCGCCGCTCGCTGTGGGAAGCGCAGGAGACGTATCTGGCCATGTCGCCGTTCCTGTATTCGAACCAGATCCGCGAGCCGCTGCTGCTCGTGCACGGTCTGCTCGATCAGAACGCGGGAACGCCGCCGATCCAGTCGATCCAGTTCTACGAGGCGATCCGCCACAATGGCGGCAACGCGGACATTCTGCTGTTGCCGCGCGAAGGTCACTCGTACCGCGGGCGTGAATCGGTGCTTGCGACCGCCGCGACGATGCTGCAGTTCTTCGACGCGCATCTGAAGCGGCGCGACGTCGCGCCGGAGCAGGGGGCGGAAGTGCTGCGCGCGGCGAATGTGCCGCAGCCGGATTCCGCGGCCGCGAACCTCCCGCGCTAGACGACTGCCGAGCGCAGCGGCAGTCGCGCGTCACGATCTGCCATCACTCGAGATCTCAAGGAACGACGAAGGCGCCGACCTGGAGGAGGGGGGCGGCCGGCGCCGACGTCGGGGGGATAAACCTGGCCCTTCGGCCGCGCCGGCGGCTTGCCGCGGCGCATTTCTCGGAAGCGAGCACATCCCTGTGCTCTGGCAGCTGAATCGTCCGCTGATCAGCGTCCAGACCTTCGAAGAACTCTTCCGAAGACTGTAGACGACGATAGCGGCTCCGGCCGCACAAGCAACGTGTCGTTGCGGAGCGACAGCGATTGCGCGGATTTCGGCCGCGGCGCGGCTGAACGAGCGCCGCGTTCGCGGCTAGAGTCGCGGCGCGGCCTGTGAGACGATCCGGAGCCTCGAGCGGCAGCAGGTGGAGCGGCGCTTGCGAAGCGGTTACTGGCAGAACCTGACGACGCGGGACTTCGCCGGCCTCGATGCCGAATCCGTCGTCGCGCTGCTCCCCGTCGCCGCGATCGAGGCGCACGGCCCGCATCTGCCGCTCTCTACGGACGCAGTGATCAACGAAGGGATCGTGCGGCGCGCACTCGAGAAGCTTCCGGCGTCGCCGGCGCTGCTCGTGCTGCCCGCGCTGTCCGTCGGCCACAGCCTCGAGCATACCGGGTTCGCGGGCACGCTCAGCACGGGCTTCGAGACGCTGCTCGGCCTGTGGCTCGACGTCGGGCGCAGCGTCGCGCGCACGGGCGTTCGGAAGCTCGTGATCCTGAACACGCACGGCGGCCAGCGCAGCCTGGTCGACGTCGCGGCGCTGCGTCTGCGCGCCGAGTGCGCGATGCTCGCGGTTCGCGCGAACTACTTCGCCTTCGGCGCCCCCGGCGGCCTGTTCGACGAGCGCGAGCTTCGGCACGGGCTGCACGGCGGCGATGCCGAGACCTCGCTGATGCTGCATCTGCGCCCGGACCTCGTCCGGGTCGATGCGCTCGAGGCCTTCGGCGGACTGCCGGAACGGCTCGAGGAGCGCCTCCAGGTGCTCGGCGTCGAAAAACCCATCGGCATCGGCTGGATGAGCCAGGATCTGCATCCGCAGGGCGTCTGCGGCAACGCGGCCGCGGCCGATGCGGACAAAGGCGAGGAGTACCTCGAGTACATCGTCGATGCGCTGATCCGGCTGGTCGTCGAGGTCGGCGCGATGCCGCTCGATCAGCTGCGCGAGTAAGGCCTGCCGCACGACTCGGCGGCGCCCGCCGGATCCCGGGCACCGGATCCCGCGCGCGGACCTCGGGCGCTAGACCTCGGGCTCCTCGGCAAGATGGCCGGCGCGCTCGCGCTTCGCCCGCAGGTAGCGCTCGTTGTGCCGGTTCGCCCGGCCGATCAGCGACAGACGGCCGACGACGTCGATGCCGTGCGCGCGCAGGGCGGCGATCTTGTGCGGGTTGTTCGTCATCAGCCGAATCCGCGAGACTCCGAGCTGGCGCAGCAGCTCGGCCGCGACGTCGTAATTGCGCTCGTCCGACAGGAAGCCGAGATGACGGTCCGCATCGATCGTGTCGAGCCCCGCGTCCTGCAGAGCGTAGGCCCGCAGCTTGTTGGCGAGCCCGATCCCGCGTCCCTCCTGATCGAGGTACAGCAGAATGCCGCCGCCGAGCTCCGCGATGCGCCTGACCGCGGTCCGCAGCTGCTCGCCGCAGTCGCACCTCAAGCTTCCCAGCAGATCTCCGGTCAGGCAGGCGGAGTGCAGCCTGACCGGCACGATGCCGGACAGGTCCGGATCGCCGATCAGCACCGCGACGTGCTCGCCGAGGCCGTGCTCGTCGCGGAACAGCGCGAGCTCACAGTCGGTTGCGTCGCTGAGCGGCACCCGCGACTGGCTCATGCGTTTCAGGCTGTGCGGCGCGAGGCGCACGCGCCGCTCGACGGCGTCGGCCGCGATCCCGAGCAGCGACGGGTCGTCCGACGCGTCGGCGGCGACGCCGACCAGCGCGGGCAGCAGCCGTCCGGCTTTCGCGAGCCTGAAGCCGGCCTCGGCCAGCCGCGCGTCGGGCGGCGCGGCGTCGATGTGCAGCAGCGTCAGCTGATCCGGATCGACCGGGCTGACGCAGGCGAGCGCGCGCAGCTCCTCGATCGCGCTGCCCGCCGTGACGGTGACCGCGACGGGCGCGTCCGCGGCGGTTGCAAAACCCGCCGCTCGCGCGCGCTCGGCCGTCAGGAACAGCCGCAGCTCCCGGCCCGCCGACTCGAGACGCCGCAGCAGAGGCGATTGAGCCGACTCGATCGCGGCGACGATCAGACCCGTGCCGGAGTCGGGATCGAAGACGCGCACGGCACGCCCGCGGCGCAGCTCGCCGACGACGCGGTCGAGCGCCAGCGCGGCGGTCTCGCCGTTGATGCCGTTGATGCCGTTGTGAGGCACGGATGTGTCTGCGGATCGGGTCACGGGAGTGCTAGGATACCAACAGTGCGGCCTGGTGGTCGCGTGAGCCCCCACGGAGCCGCCCCGCTGTCCGTCAGACGCCCTTTATCCGGAGACGACGTCGCCGACGCTGCCGTCAGCGTGTCCGATGATGTCCGGCGCGCGTGGGACGCTTTGCTGGCGCTTCGCGCCGGCAGGCTCGCGCCCGGCGACGGCGATCAGGACCTCGGTCTCGACGCGGCCGGGCGTCTGATCCCGCTGCCGCCCGGCAGCGCCGACGCGTTGCTCTCGCGCCGCGGCGGCACCATCGGTACCGCAGACGCTGCGTCGGAGGCGGCGCGCGCGCTGCTCGATCTGTACCTGCCGATCGCCGCGGCCTCCGCCGAGCGGCCGCTGACCGTCGCGCACCTCGGCCAGAGCCTCGACGGCTACATCGCAACCGACTCCGGCGACTCGTTCTACGTGACGGGGCCCGACAACGTGCTGCATCTGCATCGGATGAGGGCGCTGTCCGGCGCCGTGATCGTCGGCGCGGAAACGGTGTCGATGGACGACCCGAGGCTGACCGCCCGCCGCGCGGCGGGCCCGAACCCGCTCCGCGTCGTGCTCGATCCGCGGCGCCGGCTGGCGGCGCACTACCGCGTGTTCTCCGACCGCGAAGCGCCGACGCTGCTGATCTGCGCCGAGGATCGCGTCGACGAGGCGGGGCCCGCGCACGGCCGCGCGGAGGTCGTCGGCATTCCCGCTCCGGCCGGCCGGCTCGCTCTGGACGCGCTGCTCGCGCTGCTGCACGCGCGCGGCATCCGTGCCGTCTTCGTGGAGGGCGGCGGTGCGACCGTGTCGCACTTCCTGCAGGCGGGGCTGCTCGATCGCCTGCAGATCGCGGTCGCGCCGATCGTGACCGGCCACGGCCGGCCCGGCATCCGGCTCGTCGCGAGGCACCACATCAGCGAATGCCTGCGGCCGGCGCATCGCGTCTTCCGCATGGGCGGCGACGTGCTGTTCGACTGCGACCTCGGCCGCGAAGCCGAGGCGCCCGAGCCCGCTGACGGCGCCGACGCGAGCCTCAGCAGAATCCTCTAGCCGGGCGCCTTCGAGCCTCGAATCCGGGCCGATCCTCCGGCAGTCCGACCCGGCACGCCGGCGAAGTCGACGTGCCCGACGCGGAGCTCGGACCGCCCGGCGGCGACGTGACCGAGGCGGCGCACCCGCCACGCGTCGACTTCGGCGGCGCGCGCGGGCTCGACCTCGATCGCGGCGCCGGCCCAGCCGTCGATCAGGGCGCGCTGCAGATCGGCCGAATCCCGACCGAGGCGCCAGTCGCTGCGCGCGCAGGTCAGCCTGTAGCCGTGTCGTCCGAAGATTTCTGCCGCCGCGGCCGAGGCCGCGGGGCCGAGCGCCGGGCCGAAGCCCTTGTCGCGCCGCTGGTGGCGGTTCACGAGCGAGCGCACCGCGGCGTCGGCCGGATCCGCGGGCGAGGTCTCGATCCGCCCGTCGTACGTCAGCGCGAACAGCACGCGCGCATCGGCCGCCGCGCAGCGGGCGGCAAGCCGGCGCAGCCATCCGTCCGACACGAGGTCGAGGAGCGCCGAAGCCGTCACGAGCGCCCGCCGCGGCAGGTCCAGTGCATCGAGACCCCGCGCGAGATCGAGCCGTCGCGTCGCGACATGGCCCTCCGACCCCGGTTCGTAGCGCTCCGCCCCCCGCTCGAGCGCCGCCTGCGGCTCTAACGGGGCGCGGGGCGCTAACGGGGCGCGGGGCGCTAACGGGGCGCGGGGCTCGAACGCGGCCCGGGGCTCTAACGGGGCGCGGGGCTCGAACGTGGACCGGGGCTCGAACGCGGACCGAGGCACGAACGGGGCCCGGTGGCCGGATGCCGCCGCGAGCAGCCCGGCGTCGTCGTCCACGAGCACCCAGCGCTGCCGGCAGCCGAGCCGCGGCGCGAGCCAGCGCATGTTCGCGCCGGTTCCGGCGCCGAGGTCGACGACGTCGAGCGCTGCCGCGCCGCCGCGCAGCCCCAGCGCGTCGATCAGCCCGGCCGCGCGCGCCGCGGCATCGGCCGGCTCGCGCAGCGCGAGCCAGTCGGCGGTGAAGCCGGTCACGACGGCGGCACCGCGGCCGCGAAACGTTCACCCGCCTCCGCCCATGTCGGCAGCGCGCGGCCGGCCGCGCGCGCGCCGGCCGCGAGGCGCCGGCGCAGCGCGGCATCACGCATCAGCGACTCGAGCGCGGCCCGCAGCGCGGCGGAATCGCCGGCCGGCACGAGCCGCCCCGCGTCGGCGGGGACCACGTCGGGAATCGCGCCGGCCGACGTCGCGACGACGGGCAGGCCCCGCGCGAGCGCGGCCGCGAGCGCCATGCCGTACCCCTCGAGGTAGGACGGCAGCACGAACACGTGCGCGACGCCGTATAGCCGCTCGAGCGCCGCGTCGCCGACCTCTCCGTGCAGGAAGACCCGGCGGCCGAGGCCGAGGCGCCCGATCGAGTCCCGCAGCGCGGTGGCGGTCTGCGGATCGCGCCGGTCGCTGCCGGCGCAGTCGAGCCGCCACGGCAGATCCCGCAGCGGCGCCAGCGCTTCGAGCAGCAGCGCGTGGCCTTTGCGCGGCGTCAGGGTCGCGACCGACAGCAGGCGGAGCTCGCCGCCATCGTCCCGCTCCGGTTCCGGAACGGCGTCGCTGCCGTCGGCGGCACGCGCCCGATCGGTGCCGGGCTCGACGACCGCTATGCTTGCGGCGTTTCCGGCGCCGATGCCGAGCTCGCCCAGCCTCGCCGCCGTCCAGCGGCTCGTGACGACGATGCGCCCGACGTGCGCGACGGCATCCCGCTCGGCCCGCAGCAGGGCTTCGCGGGCTTCGGCGTCGAGCCCCGTCTCGTCCGCGAGCGGATGGTGGATCAGCGCGATCAGCCGCAGCCGCGGCGCCTCGCGCGCGAGCAGCGGCGCCGAACCGATGCCGAGCGCGAGCCCGTCGAGCACGACCGTGCGGCCGTCCGGCAGCGCGGCGAGCACGTCGCGCGCGTGTGCGAGGGCCGCCGGCGTCGGCCGCGGGAAGCTCGGATCGAGCGCGTGCACGCGCGTGCGCCAGCCCCGCGCCGACAGCGCGTCGAGAATGCGGCGGTCGTAGACGTAACCGCCCGTCGCTGTCGCCGGATCGCCCGGCACGAGGAGGTCGAGCTGCGGCATCGCGGCTCCGGGCTCAGCCGCGGGCCGCCGCCGCGGCGGGGAGCCCCGCGTCGTACGATGCCCATGCGACGTGCGACTCGTGCAGCGTCACGCGCAACGAGTGCAGGCCCGCGGCCGACGGGCCGAGCTCGCCCGCCTCGAGCCGCGCCGCCATCCGGTCGAAGATCACGCGCGCCATGAACTCCGTCGTCGTGTTGCGGCCCTCGAACTCCGGCAACTCGTCGAGATTGCGGAAGTTCAGCTCCGCGAGCAGGCTGCGCAGCGCGTCGCCGGCGCGGCCGATGTCGACGACCACACCGTCGGTATCGAGATCCTCGCGCCGGAACTCGACGTCTACGACGTACGTCGCGCCGTGCAGCTTCTGCGCCGGGCCGAAAACGTCGCCGGCGAAGCTGTGCGCGATCATGAAATGGTCTCTGACGGTCACGCTGAACATCGCGCCTCTCCTTGCCGGGGCCGGTCGGCCGGGGACTCGTGCGTCCGGTTCGCGGCGGCGCTCGCGGTCCCGGCCGCGGCCCGGCTCGTCGCGCCGCTCATCCCTTCGCGTATCGGATCCGGCGGCACAGGCCGCCGCTTTCGGTGAGCTCGCGCATCACGTCCGGCAGCTCGTCGAACCCGCTCTCGGAGTCGATCAACGCGTCGAGCGCGCCATCCTGCAGCAGGCTCAGCGCGAGCGCCATCCGTTCGCGCGTCGTGCGGCGCGCGCGCACCGCGGGGGCGACCGTGCCGACCTGCGACGACTTCAGCACGAGACGCCGGCTGTGGAAGGCTTCGCCGAGCGGCGCCTCGACTCTGCGGTCGCCGTACCAGCTCAGCTCGACGACGGTCGCCTCGAACGCGGCGACGGACAGCGCCGTGGCGAGCCCGTCGGGCGAACCGCTGGCATGGATCACGACGTCGGCTTCCCGCGCCGCATCGCGCGGCAGGGCAAAGTCGACACCGAGCGCGGCGGCCGTCGAGCGGCGGCTCGGATCGACGTCGATCAGCTCGACCGCGCAGGCCGGGATGCCGGCCGCGAGCCACGCTGTCAGGCAGCCGACGACGCCGGCGCCGACCACTGCGACGCGGTCGCCGATCGCCGGGGCCGCGTCCCACACCCCGTTCAGCGCCGTCTCCATGTTGGCGGCCAGCACGGCGCGTTGCGGCGGCAGCTTCGGCGGCAGCGGGTGCACGGCGCCGATCGGGACGACGTAGTGCGTCTGGTGCGGATGCAGGCAGAAGACCTCGCGGCCGCGAAGATCCGACGGACCTTCCTCTACCACGCCGACGCTGGCGTATCCGTATTTGACGGGCGCCGGAAACTCACCCGCCTGGAACGGCGCGCGCATCCGGCGGAACTCGCTCGCCGGCACGCGCCCCTGGAACACCAGCGCCTCGGTGCCGCGGCTGATCGCGCCGTACAGCGCCGACACGAGCACCTCGTCGGGCCCCGGGGGGGAGACGCGCTCCGGCCTGATCTCGCCTCGGCCGGGCTGCGCGATCCAGAAGGCGCGCGCGTCGATGTCGGGCTGTCGGTTCATCAGCCGCAGATGCTTGCAAGGCGCTTCCGATCATGCAAGCGTCTCGACATGACACGAAGATTCGCGAGCGCTGCGCAGGGCCCGCGTCGCCGCGACGGCGCCGGCGCGAGTCTCGCGTGGTGCTTCGTCGCGCTGGCGGCCGCGGCCGTGACGATGCAGACGGGCTTCGGGCTCGGCCCCGCCTATGCGGCGGCCGTCGTCGGCGCGTTCGCGCTCGGCGCGATCGCCGTGCTCGCGGCGGCGACGCGCTGCCTGGGC
>JAFGNC010000337.1 GCA_016927175.1 Gammaproteobacteria bacterium
CCGAGCCATGACGCGGCGGGCGAGGCCGCGACGCCTGCCGCCCAGATCACCGTGCCGGCACGCAGCGTTTCCCCGCCGATCATGATGCGGTCGTCTGCCAGCTCCGTGACGGCCGAGCCGGTGCGAACGTCCACGCGAAGCCGCTCGAGCGCGCGCCGGGCGTAGTCCGATGACGCCTCGGAGAACGCGGGCAGCAGCCGCGGCCCCGCCTCGGCGAGCAGGATCTGCGCGCTGCGCGGGTCGATCGTCCGGAAGTCCCTTGCCAGCGCATAGTGCGCGAGCTCGGAGATCGCCCCTGCGAGCTCGACTCCGGTCGGGCCGCCGCCGACGATCACGAAGCGGAGCAGGCGCTCGCGCTCGTCCGCGTCGGTCTCCATCTCGGCGCGCTCGAACGCGGTCAGTATCCGGCGGCGGATCGCGGTCGCGTCGTCGATGCTCTTCAGGCCGGGCGCGACCTCCTGCCACTCCTCGTGGCCGAAGTACGAATGCGTCGCCCCGGTCGCGACGATCAGGTAGTCGAAGCCGATGGGCTCGCGCCCGCGCAGTCGCACGCGACCCGCGTCGAGCTCGATCGCCGTGACCGTGTCCATCAGCACGGCCGTGTTCCGCTGGCGGCGCAGCATCGAGCGGATCGGCCACGCGATGTCCGATGCAGGCAGCCCCGCCGTCGCGACCTGGTACAGCAGCGGCTGGAACAGGTGGTAGTTGTGGCGATCGACGATGATGACGTCCGCGTCGGCGCGTGCCAGCGCCTTGGCCGCGAACAGGCCGCCGAAGCCGGCGCCGACGATGACGATCCGTGGCCCGCGAGCGGCGGTGGAGGACATGCGCGACTCCGCGTCTGGCACGAGACGGCGTCTATTCGAGCAGGCGGCTCGGGCCGTGTCCAGCCGGCCGCGGTTCGCTTCCTGCCCCGGACTACCTGCGTGCCCGGCTTTATTCCGGATCGTAGACGACCCTGGCCCGTGCCCGGCCTGCAGCATCGGTAGCCGCACCGGCAGCGTCTTCCCTTGACTCCCCGCCGCGGCGAGTCATGATGGAGGCCGAACGTCCCGATGCGACCGGAGTCAAGGAATGCTCGACGCGGTGCTGCTCGCGCGGATCCAGTTCGCGTTCACGATCACGTTCCATATCCTGTTCCCGGCGTTCACGATCGGGCTCGCGAGCTGGCTCGCGATGCTCGAGTTCCTGTGGCTGCGCACCGGTAAGGACGCCTATCTCAGCCTGTACCGCTTCTGGCTGAAGATCTTCGCCGTGTCCTTCGGCCTCGGCGTCGTATCCGGCATCGTCATGAGCTTCCAGTTCGGCACGAACTGGAGCGCGTTCTCCGAGGCCGCCGGCAACGTGATCGGGCCGCTGCTCGGCTACGAGGTCATGACGGCGTTCTTTCTGGAGGCGACGTTCCTCGGCGTCATGCTGTTCGGCGCCGACCGCGTCGGCAAAGGGCTGCACTTCTTCTCGACCTGCATGGTCGCGTTCGGCACTTTGCTGTCGGCATTCTGGATTTTGTCCGCCAACAGCTGGATGCAGACGCCGGCCGGTTTCAGGCTCGAGGACGGGATTTACTATCCCGAGAACTGGTTCGAGATCATCTTCAATCCTTCCTTCCCGTACCGGTTCGCTCACATGGTCGCCGCGGCGTTTCTGTCGACCTGCTTCATCATCGCCGGTGTCGCGGCGACCCATCTGCTCGAGGGCCGATTCCCGCGGCGGGCCGGCGCGACGCTGCGGCTCGCCGTGATCTTCGCGAGCATCGTCGTGCCGCTGCAGATCGTGATCGGCGACCTGCACGGTCTGAACACGCAGGAGCATCAGCCGGTCAAGGTCGCGGCGATGGAAGGCAACTGGGAGTCGCGGACCAATGCGCCGCTGCTGCTGTTCGCGATCCCGGACGAGGAGGGCGAGACGAATCGGTTCGAGCTCGGCATCCCCGGGCTCGCGAGCCTGATCCTGCAACACGACGTCGGCGGGCGCATCGCCGGCCTGAACGATTTCCCGCCCGACGAGCGTCCGCCGGTCGCCTGGGTGTTCTGGTGCTTCCGGCTGATGGTCGGGCTCGGCGTGATCATGCTGTTCGCGGCATGGGCCGGGCTCGTGCAGATGTGGCGCGGCCGGCTCGAGCAGACACGCTGGCTCCTGAGGCTGTTCCGCTACGCTGCGCCGGCCGGGCTGATCGCGCTGCTGGCCGGGTGGTTCACGACGGAGATCGGCCGTCAGCCCTGGCTGATCTACGGCCTGATGCGGACGGCCGAAGGGGTGTCGCCGGTGCCGGGCAGCAGCGTCGGCACGTCGCTGCTGCTGTTTCTGCTGGTCTACGTCGGCGTGTTCGGGGCCGGCACCTACTACGTGCTGCGTCTGATCCGGACCGGGCCGCTCGAGGTGCCGCCGACCGATCGCGGCGCCGCGACGCCGGTGCGCCCGCTGTCGGTGCCGGACGAACCGATCGAGGAGACCGCGTGATGGAAGGAGGCTGGCTGCCGCTCGTATGGCTCGGGCTGATCGCGCTCGCGATCTTCATGTACGTGCTGCTCGACGGGTTCGTGCTCGGTATCGGCATCCTGTTCCCGTTCGCGCCGAGCGACGAGGACCGCAGCACGATGATGATGTCGGTCGCGCCGATCTGGGACGGCAACGAGAC
>JAFGNC010000338.1 GCA_016927175.1 Gammaproteobacteria bacterium
CGAAAAGGGGTCAGGGCCCTTTTTCCGCCGAAAAGGGCCCTGACCCCTTTTTCGGACCCCTTTTTCGGGTCCGCCTGGCGGGGAAGGCGTGGCGCGAGCATTCCTTATAAACTGCTCGTGGCCGGAGGCCGACGGCCGGTTCGCCGCCGCGGCGGCCGCCCTTCACGTCGAGACGAGATCGGAGTCCTGATGCGCAGCAAAACCAAAATCCTCGCAAGACGTATGGTTGCAACGGTCGTCGCCGGTGCGTCCGTCGGCTGGGCCGCGGAGCGCGTGGCGGCGCAGGACTACACGACATGGCGGACCTACGCCGGCGGCGCCCACTCCTCGCAGTACTCGGCGCTCGACGAGATCGACCGGTCGAACGTCGACCAGCTCGAGCTCGTGTGGAGCTTCCCCGCCGGGGAGCGCAGCTACCTGTTCAACCCGATCGTCGTGGACGGCGTCATGTACGTGCTCGCGCGCGACAACGAGATCGTCGCGCTCGACGCCGAGACCGGCGAGGAGATCTGGGCGCACCCGCACGAAGGTCCCGTCACGGCTCGCGGCATCAACTACTGGCAGAGCGAGGACGGCTCGGATCGTCGGCTCCTGTATCTGCACGAAGGCTTTCTGACCGCGCTCGATGCGCAGACCGGCGAAACCGTCACGAGCTTCGGCGACGACGGACGTGTCGACCTGCGGGACGGGCTCGCCGCGGAGGGGCACGACATCACGAACGTGCGCCCGCTGCACACGAGCAACCCGGGGCGCGTGTTCGAGAACCTGATGATCGTGTCGCTGCCCGCGCAGGGTGCAGGCTACCGGTCGACGCCGGGTGACGTGCAGGCCTACGACGTCGTGACGGGCGAGCTTCGATGGGTGTTTCACAGCATTCCGCACCCCGGCGAATTCGGCTACGACACGTGGCCGGAGGACGCGTGGAAAACCGCCGGCGGCGTACACAACTGGAGCGAGATGACCGTCGACGAGGAGAACGGCATCGCGTTCATCCCTTTCGGCAGCCCGCGTTACGACTTCTTCGGCGGCGACCGTCCCGGCGACAATCTTTACGGCAACTCGCTCGTCGCGCTCGACGCGCGCACCGGCGAGCGCATCTGGCACCAGCAGCTGATCCATCACGATCTGTGGGACTACGATCTGCCGCAGGCGCCGAAGCTGCTGACGATCCGTCACGACGGCCGCGACGTCGACGTCGTCGCGCAGGCGAGCAAGCAGGGCTTCCTGTTCGTGTTCGACCGCATGACCGGCGAGCCGATCTGGCCGATCGAGGAGCGCCCGGTGCCGAAGTCGAACGTGCCGGGCGAGCACGCATCGCCGACGCAGCCGTTTCCGACGAAGCCCGAGCCCTTCGCCGTGCAGTCCTTCACCGAGGACGACATCAATCCGTTTCTGCCGGAGGACGAGCAGCAGCTGCTGCGCAGGCGGCTCGAGAACTCCCGCAACGAGGGGCTTTTTACGCCGCCGAGCTTCGAGGGGTCGATTGCGATGCCCGGCCACAACGGCGGCGCGAACTGGGGCGGCTCGGCCGTCGATCCGATCAACGGCGAGCTGTACATCGTCTCGAAGAACCTGCCGGTCATGCTGCGCATCGAGCTGACCGAGGAGGAGCCGAGCGCGCGGGTCGTGGCCGGGTCGGTCGTGACGCCGGAGGAGGCCGAGGCAGCGCGCGCCGAGGCCGCAGCGGCCGCCGCCGAAGGCGACGTCAGCTATGCGTCGCCGTACGACTTCATGCTCAGCCCGTCTACCGGCCTGACGGCGATCGGCCCGCCGTGGGCCCACCTGACGGCTTACGATCTGAACACAGGCGAGATCAAGTGGCGCGTCCCGCACGGTAACGTGCCGGAGCTCGGCGAGAACACCGGGGCGCATTTCCCGCGTGGCGCCCCGCTCGTCACGGCCGGCGGTCTCGTCCTGGTGGCGACGGCATCCGACCGCATGTTCCGAGCGTACGACCGGGACACCGGAGAAGTGCTGTGGTCGCAGGAGCTGCCGGCGGGCTCGGAGGGCATCCCGACCACGTACGAGATCGACGGCCGGCAGTACATCGCGTTGCCGGTCGCGGCGACGGGCCTGTTCGGCCCGCGCCTCGGATCGGAGGAGCAGGCGCAGCCGCTCGAGCGCTCGTACATGGTGTTCGCGCTGCCCCGCCGTTAGAGCCGCCCTGCACCGCTGCCGCACGCGGCGCGAAGCCGTTGGCGTAAATCGCCAAAGGTTGGCGTTCCCGAGCCGACACGGGACGTCGAGCCGCGTCGGGTCCGCACGTAAGCCGCTGACTCGCCACATAAAGGGGTTCTGGCACGTTATTGGCAATGCGTTCTCGAAGAACGCCAGCCTCACTACTGCCGGAGCCGCCATGAAATTAGTGACCGCACTGCTCCTCGTCGCCGCCGTCGCGCTCGCTCTGACGGTGATCGTCCCCGTCCTCGGATTCGTCCTGGCGCTCGCGCTGCCGCTCGGCTGGCTCCTCATCTGGCTGCTCCCGATTCTGATCATCGCCTGCTCGGACCGGACGTCCGGCGGCGAGAAGCTCGCCTGGATCCTGGCGATCGTCTTCCTGTCCTGGTTCGCCTGGATCTTCTACTTCCTGCTCGCGCCGATCAGCAAACGCCCCCGACGGCGTTATCCCGACTACGGTTCCTGGCGTTACGACTGATGCAACACGCGCACACCTGCCCGGCCGTCACGATTCCGCCATGGATCCGGTCATGAAGAAGCGCGCGGGCGCCGCAAAGCCGTCGGGCAGCATCGTCGCGAGCCTGCTCGTGCTCGCCTGCGTTGCGATCGGCGTGGTCGGACTGGTTCTTCCGATCATTCCGGGCCTGATCTTTCTGGCACTCGCGGCGGTCATCGCGGCCCGGCACTTTCCGTGGGTCGGCGCTCGTCTGCGAAACCATCGCAGCCTCGGCAGGCACCTGAACAGGGCCGACGGCTTCGTCCGCTTGAGCCTTCCGGACAAGATCCGGGTGGCCGGCCTGCTTTGCGCCAAAGCCCTGCTCGACGGCGCGGCCTGCGTCGCCTCCCTTCTGCGCAAGCCCGGCAGGCGCGTGAGGAGCTGACGTACGGAGCCTCGCCCCGGGGAGGAAACCGGCGACCGGTAAGGATGCCGGCGCGGCCGCCGATGGCGTCAGACTCGAGCTTTGGCTTCGGACGTGCCGCTGGACGAATCCCCGCCCGGATTCCGGCTCGACGCATTCTGTTCGGCCGAGCCGCCTCCGGCCGACGGGTGACGTACGACTCTGATCACGTACCAGGCGACCAGCGCGCCGATCACCGCCCAGCTGACCCAGCCGACGTAGCGCTCGACCTGCTGATAGTTCCTGCCGAGAAAGTACCCGACGCTGCCGAGCAGCGCCGCCCACATGCCCGTGCCGACCGTCGTGACGAGCAGGAACAGGGCCATGTTCATCCGGCGAACGCCGGCCGGTATCGATATCAGCGAGCGGATACCCGGGATCAGCCGGCACACGAACACGGCGAGCCAGCCGCGACGGTCGAACCAATGCTCTGCGCGTTCCAGGTCGCCGCGCGTGATCGTGAGCCAGCGGCCGTGCCTGTCGGCGAAACGCTTGATCCGCTCGCTGCCGATCCGGGCGCCGAGCCAGTAGAGCGGCAGCGCGCCGAAGACCGAGCCCGCCGTGCCCGCGAGCACCGCGCCCCACAGCGTCACGTGGTCCTGCGCCGCCAGATAGCCGGCGAGCGGCATGATCAGCTCCGACGGTATCGGCGGGAATACGTTCTCGATCGTCATCAGCAGAACGATTCCCCAGTAGCTTCCGGCCTCGACGAGACCGATGACCCAGTCCGACATGTATCTCCAGGCTGCGGCGGTGATGAACTGGGCTAGCAGAATTCGTGCCAGCCGCGCCGCGCTCCCGCCCGGGGCGTCCGTCGGCGTATCCTTAGCGGCAAAAGATTCAAGGGGGTACCCGATGTCACCCATCCGCCTGCTCATCGTCCTGCCGGCGCTGGCGCTCGCCGCCGCGCCCGCCGCCGCACATCATTCGTTCGCCGCCGAGTTCGATCCGTCCAGCCGAGGCGAGGTGGCGGGCACGATCACCCGCGTCCAATTCACGAATCCGCACGTGCGCTACCGCATCGAGGCGGAACGGGACGGCGCCACGGAGGAGTGGGAGCTGCAGATGAGCAGTGTCACGACCCTGCGCGGCCTCGGGTGGAACGAGGATACGCTGAAGGTCGGCGACAGGGTTACGGCCAGCGGCCAGCTCGGCCGCAACGGCGCCCACAAGCTCTTCGCCCGCTCCGTCGTCACCAGTGACGGCCGCGATCTGTTCACGGCGCGAGAGAGCCGTGCGGATCCGAACGAGGTCACGGCCGATCCCGACAAGGATTACGGCTACGGCACGGTGCAGAGCGACTATCCGGTGGACATCACGGGCCCCTGGCGGAACAGCTACAAGTTCCGCGTGACCGTCGACGATCTCGAGCCGAAGCCGACGCCGTTCACTGCCGAAGGGCGGCGCATCTTCGAGCAGACGACGCATTACGACGACTACGCGTTGCGCTGCCTGCCGCTCGGTCTGCCGCGCATGTTCGGCTCGCCTTACGACATGGAGATCGTCGATGCAGGCACCCACTACGTGTTCCTGTATCTGCAGAACAATGCGCATCGGCGCATCTATATGGACGGCCGATCGGCGCCCGCGAACCAGCCGCCGACGTCGCTCGGCTTCTCGGTCGGGCACTGGGAAGACGACACGCTCGTCGTCGAGACGACACATCTCGCTCCGGGCTGGCTCGACGGCTCCGGCCTGCCGATGGCGGGCGAAGGCACGCGGATCGTGGAGCGCTACGACGTCTCGGACGACCGCCTGTCGATCGATCGGACGATGACGATCCACGACCCGTATTACACGGAGCCGCTGGTCCGCCGCCGCGGCTCGGCGCGTGACGACGACGTGCGGCTGATCGAGCAGGACCCTTGCGATCCGAGCGGCTACTACCGCGATCTGCTCGAGGCCGGCGAGCTCGAGGAGCGATTGCGCTGATCGATCGATTGCCGCGATCGGCCGACGGCGCGCGGGCGCCTGCCGGGCCGAGCCGCCCGCGCGCGGGACTCGTGCCGGCCGCCCCTGCGGCCTATGATGGAAGCGCCAGTCTTCGCGTCAACTGAGCGGGTTCGACATGGACGTAGATCGTTTCGGCCGGCGCGCTCGCGTCGCCGTAGTGTGGGCCGCGTGCGCGATCACGTGCTCCGCGCACGCACAGGGCGGCGAATCCGCCGAAGCGCGGGCGGATGAAGAAGTCGTCGCGACCGGCCGCCGCGGCGATGCGCCGACCGAGCCGACGGCAATGACGGAGAAGCTCGTCAAGGTGGCCGGCACGCTCGGTGATCCGTTCCGGGCGCTGACGGCGCTGCCGGGCGTTCTGCAGCCGAGCGAAGGCGGCGGCGAGCTCGCGGTACGCGGCTCGAGCCCGGACGACAACTCCTTTCTGATCGACGGTCTGCCGGCCGGCTACGTCTTCCATGATTTCGGCAACAGCATCTTCAACGAAGACATCGTGCGCGATTTCGGCTTCGCGCCGGCCGGCTTCGGCGCGCGCTACGGCGAAGCGTCGGGCGCGCTGCTCGACATCCAGCTTCGCGAGCCCCGCAACGAGGACCTGGCGGCGACGCTCGACGTCAGCCTGCTGCGGGCCGGAGTGCTCGCCGAAAGCCGCATCACGGACAACCAGGCATTTTACGTCTCGTTCCGCGAAAGCCTGCTGCACTTGCTGCTCGACGCCGCGTACAGCGAGGAACAGCGCATCGAAGACGACATCACGATCGAGCGCTACCCGCGGGCGCGCGACTTTCAGGCGAAGTACACGTGGGACGCCGGCCCGAACCACAGCCTCGCCGTCGTCGTGATCGGTGCGAGGGACGATGCGGCGGCGACCTTCGGCGCGCGGTCCGAGACGGCGCTCGTCGATCCCGGCGCGAGCGGCACGGCGGCGACGACCACGGCTTTCGCAAGCGCCGGCGTCAGCTGGATTTACCGGAGAGACGGCTTTGCCGTCACGACGCGCATCGGCCGGCTCTCGAGATCCGACGACCAGGCGAGAGGCAGCGGCAACGAGTACATCGATCTCGACGTCGATCAGCTCACGGCGAAGTCGACGGTCGAGCTGGCGGCGGGGCCGAGGCAGCGGCTCGCTTTCGGCGTCGAACGCCGGCACTACGCTTACGATTACGCCGTCCGCTTCCGGTACCGAAGCTGCACTGCGTTCTCGCCGGACTGCGACACGAATCTCGGGGACCTGACCGAATCGGACCGCGAGCAGCCGATCGGCGTCACGGAGGCATTCGTCGAGAACCGCTGGAGTCCGGCGTCGAGCGTCGACGTCACGACCGGCATCCGCTACTCGCGCGACGACTATCTGGGCGACCGGTTCCTGGAGCCTCGTTTTGCGGCCACGTGGCGCCGGTCTCCCAGGTGGGAGTTCCGCGCCGCCTGGGGGCGCTATCACCAGTTGCCCGAGATCGTGCAGATCGTCCCCGTGTTCGGAAACCCGGCGCTGCGCCCGCTCGAGGCCGAGCACTCCGTGCTGGGGCTGACCCGCACGCTCGACGAGGACTGGTCCGTGACGGCGGAAGTCTATTACAAGAAGCTCGACGACCTCGTCGTCGAGGCCGGCGCGCCGACGAACTACGTCAACGGCGCCACGGGCGAGGCGCGGGGCGTCGAGCTGATGATCTCGCGCGAGAGCGCCGGCCGCTGGTACGGCTGGGCCACGTTGAGCCTCGCGCGCACGGAGCGAACGAACGCCTTGCGCGGCGACACGGCGAGGTTCGACACCGATACACCGCTGATCGCGAACCTCGTGTTGAGCTATCGGCTCACGCCGAGCTGGACAGCGGGCCTGAGATGGCAGTATCGCAGCGGTTTGCCCTATACGCCGATCGTCGGCAACGAGGAAAACCCCGACTACCCCGGCTTCTACCGGCCGGTCTACGGCGATCTCAACGCCGAGCGCGCCGATGACTATCATCGGCTCGACCTGCGCTTCGAGCGGCCGATCCGGATCGGCCGCGCGCAGGGGTTCTTTTACATCGACGTCGTCAACGCGTATGGGCGAAGGAATACCGGCGCGGCGAGCTATGAGCCCGTGCCGGACTCCGCCGATTATCGCCTGGTCGAGGACGACGGACTGCCGTTCCTTCCGTCGGTCGGGGTCAAGCTCACGTTGTGAGTCCGCCGCGAAGACCGGATCGGCGGACCCGGCCGGCGACCTCCGTCCGACCGGCGCTCGCGGCTCGTTGCCGAAGACGGTACGATCCGGAGGGCCGGCGGAATCGGGCGGCGGCCTTTTGAACGGGACGGCGACAATGAGAACAACGCACGCGGGGTTCCTCCTTTCCTGCCTCTGTGCGTCGGGCATCGCGCTCGCGCAGACGGGCACTCGGAACGGCGAGTGGCGAAGCTACGGCGGCGATCTCGGCCACACGCGCTATGCGCCCCTCGATCAGATCGATGCCGACAACTTCGGCTCGCTCGAGGTCGCGTGGCGTTTCAGCACCGTCAACATGGGGCCGCGGCCCGAGTACCGCTTCCAGAGCACGCCGCTGATGGTCGGCGGCAAGCTCTACACGACCGGCGGCACGCGCCGCTCCGTCACGGCGCTCGACGCCGCGACCGGGGAGCAGCTGTGGATTTACGGCCTCGACGAAGGCGAGCGGGGCGAGCAGGCCGTGCGCCGGCTGTCCGGGCGAGGCCTTGCGTACTGGAGCGACGGCGGCGAGGAGCGGATCGTCTACGTCACGCCGGGCTATCAGCTCGTCGCGCTCGACGCCGCGACCGGCCGCCCGGTGCCGGGATTCGGTGACAACGGGATCGTCGACCTGCTCGAGTCGCTCGACCAGGAGTTCGAGCTGCCGGCGCAGATCGGCGTGCATGCGCCGCCGACCGTCGCAGGCGACGTCGTGATCGTTCCCGCGGCGCACACGCCCTTCGCGCCGCCCGAGCAGAAGTCGAACGTCAAAGGCTATATCCGCGGCTTCGACGCGCGGACCGGCCGACTGCTGTGGACGTTCCATACGATCCCGCGCGAGGGCGAGGAAGGCTACGAAACCTGGCGCGACGGCTCCGCGGACGAGGCGGGCGGCAACGCCGGCGTCTGGACGACGATCTCCGCCGATGAGGAGCTCGGGCTCGCGTATCTGCCGGTCGAATCGCCCTACAGCGACATGTACGGCGGTCTGCGGCCGGGCGAGAACCTGTACGGCGAGAGCGTCGTCGCCGTCGATCTTCACACCGGAGAGCGCCGCTGGCACTACCAGCTCGTGCACCATCCGCTGTGGGACTACGACATTCCGACGGCGCCGATGCGCGTCGAGGCCGTTCGCGACGGTCAGCGGATCAAGGCGCTCGCGCAGCCGACGAAACAGGGTCTGCTGTTCGTGCTGAATCGCGAGACGGGCGAGCCGATCTGGCCGATCGAGGAGCAGCCCGTCCCGCAGGGCGACGTGCCGGGCGAGTGGTATGCGCCGACTCAGCCGATGCCGACGATCCGCTACGGTCATCAGGGCGTCGCGCTCGACGATCTGATCGACTTCACGCCGGAGCTCAGGGCCGAGGCGGAGCGCATCGTGGCCGAGCACCGGATCGGGCCGCTGTACACGCCGGCCGTGCTGCACGATCCGAACGGCCCGATCAGCACGCTGATGGTCATGGGCGGCAGCAACTGGCCGGGCGGCGCCTACGATCCCGAGAGCAACATCGTCTACGTCACGGCCAGCGTCGGCGTGAACAGCATGACGATCTGCAGGTATCCGGAAGGCTCGCCGATGCCGTACGGCATCTGCCTCGGACCCGACGCCGGCATGTTCGGCGGCCTGCAGCGCGTCGACGTGCAGGGCCTGCCGCTGCTGAAGCCGCCTTACGGCACGATCGCCGCGGTCGACCTGACCCGGGGCGAGGTGATCTGGGAGATCCCGAACGGCGAGACGCCGGAGGACGTGCGGAATCACCCGGCGCTCGAAGGCGTCGACGTCGGCCGCACGGGCCGCGCCGGCCAGCCGCCGGGCGCACTCGCGACGAGGACGCTGCTGATCGCCGCGGAGCCGGGCTACGGCCCGACGCCGGACGGCGTGCGCGGCTCGATGCTGCGGGCATACGACAAGGCGACCGGGCGCGAGCTCGGCGCGCTGCAGCTGCCGGCGCCGCAGAGCGGCTCACCGATGACGTACATGGTGGACGGCGTGCAGTACCTCGTCATTGCCGTCAGCGGCCCGGAGTATCCTGGCGAGCTGATCGCGTACCGGGTGCCCGCGGAAGACCCGGCGGAAGACCCGGCGGAGAACTGAACCGCTCGCGGACGCGCGTGAGCCGCGGGCCGCTTCGCGGGCGCGTGCCGCGGCGGCGTCACGGTGCCGCGGCGGCGTCGCGACGTGGCCCCGTCCCGCCTCGTCCCTGACGCCACCATGTCCGAAAACGGCGAGCCGGCCGCCGCAAAGGGCCCGATAATGCGCGCATGCCGCTCGATCCCGTTACCTGCTACCGCGCCATGCGCGCCCGCGACGCGCGTTTCGACGGCCGCTTCTTCGTCGGCGTGTCCTCGACGCGAATCTACTGCCGCCCGGTATGCACCGTAAGGCCGCCGAAGCGCGAGAACTGCAGTTTCTTTCCGAGCGCGGCGGCGGCCGAGTCGGCGGGCTATCGGCCGTGCCTGCGTTGCCGCCCGGAGCTCGCGCCCGGAAATGCCAGCATCGACGCCACCTCTCGGCTGGCCCAGGCGGCGGCAGCCCTGATCGAAGACGGGTCGCTGAACGGCGCAGGCGTCGAGGGCATTGCCGCGCGTCTCGGTGTCAGCGACCGGCACCTGCGCCGAGCGTTCGCCGGGGAGTTCGGCGTGGCGCCGATCGCTTACGCGCAGACGCAGCGGCTGCTGCTCGCGAAGCGGCTGCTCACCGACACGTCGATGCCGATCACGGAGGTGGCGCTCGCGAGCGGGTTCGGCAGCGTGCGGCGCTTCAACTCACTCTTCAAGTCGCGGTATCGCCTCAAACCGATTCAGCTACGCCAGTCACGCCGGGTCGCGCGGCAGGCCGCGGGAATACCGGGCGACGCGCTGCACTTCCAGCTCGGCTATCGGCCGCCGTACGACTGGCCGGCCCTGCTCGCGTTCCTCGACGCGCGCTCCGTGGCGGGCGTCGAAGCCGTCGAGGACGGCGTTTACCGGCGGACGGTCCGCGTCAAACTCGGCAGCCGCGAGCAGGCGGGTTGGGTCGAGGTCGCGCCGTGCGCGCGTCGACCGGCGCTGCGCGTCACGCTCGCCGCCTCGCTCGCCCCGGCCGTATCTCTCGTCCTCACTCGCCTGAAGTCGCTGATGGACCTGGCATGCCACCCGTTGGAAGTGGCGGAGACGCTGGGCTCCCTGGCCGCGCGCAACCCGGGGTTGCGCGTGCCCGGCGCCTTCGACGGCTTCGAGGTCGCAGTGCGCGCGATTCTCGGGCAGCAGGTCAGCGTCGCCGGCGCGCGCACGCTGGCCGGGCGCTTCGCGGCGGCCTTCGGAACGCCTGTCGAGACACCGTTTTCGTCGCTGACCGTGCTGTTTCCGGAGCCCGATCGCATTGCCCGGCTCGCACCGGAAGACGTAGCGCGCCTCGGCCTGCCGGGCGCACGCGGCCGCAGCGTCGTGATGCTGGCGCAAGCGCTCGACCAGGGGCTCGAGTTGCTGCCGAACGCCGACATCGACGCGACGCTGGTCAGGCTGCGGTCGCTGCCCGGCATCGGAGAATGGACCGCGCAATACATCGCCATGCGCGCGCTGGCGTGGCCCGACGCTTTCCCGCATACCGACCTCGGCGTGATGCGGGCGCTGCGTGAGCGGAGCCCGAAACCGGTGCTTGCCGCGGGCGAAGCGTGGCGGCCGTGGCGCGCGTACGCGGTCATGCACCTTTGGCAGTCACTGACGAGCTGAGAGATCGGAGGTAAAGATGCGCTGCTTCGCCGCCTATGAGAGTCCGCTCGGCGACATGCTCGTGATCGCGGGCAAAGACGGTCTGGAAGGCGTGCACTTCCACGGCCAGAAGCACTTCCCGCGCACCGACGAAAGTTGGCGAGAGGACCCGGACGCTCCGCTGATCCGCAGAACGATCGAGCTGCTCGACAGGTACTTCGGCGGCGAGCGCATACGGTTCGACGTCCCGCTCGCTCCGCGCGGCACCGAGTGCCAGCTCGCCGTGTGGAAGGCGATCTCCGGCGTGCCTTACGGCGAGACGATCAGTTACGGCGAGCTCGCCCGCCGCGCGGGGATCCCGAACGCGCCGCGCGCCGCCGGGGCGGCGACGGGCCGGAACCCGATCGGCATCGTCGTCCCGTGCCACCGCATCGTCGGGGCGAACGGGAGCCTGACCGGCTACGCGGGCGGGCTGGACAAGAAACGCGCGCTGCTGGCACTGGAAGCGGGGTTTGCGCAGCCGATTCTGGTGAGTCAGTGAGCCCTCGCCTCGAGGGTCTAGGAAAACGCCACGGCGCCGCACAGGCATCGGCCCGAAGCTCGCTCCGGTGTCGTCATCGTCGCTGATCTGCTTTCACTTCAGCGGCAGGTAAAGGTCCGTGATCATGTCCCTGTCTTCCACGTCCGGGCCGACGTTCACGTAATGGAAGAAGAACGGGAAGTCGCGAAGCTCCTCGCCGCTCCCCGGCAGCCACTCGCCGTACAGCCACTCGGCGGCCGGGATCTGCTCCCTCGAGCCGTAGTGGCGCACGCGGGCACAGCGGCCCGCGGGGATCTCGCT
This sequence comes from Gammaproteobacteria bacterium, assembly GCA_016927175.1. Classification (GTDB taxonomy): domain Bacteria; phylum Pseudomonadota; class Gammaproteobacteria; order Steroidobacterales; family Rariloculaceae; genus ZC4RG20. The sequence goes on from JAFGNC010000338.1 coordinate 11,744, forward strand.
GCCGACGACGCCGTGCGGATTCGGCGCGACCTCGCCCGCGGCGAGGCGCAGGCCACGTGCAGGCCCGCGCCCCTCGTCGACTCCTCGGGTTCAGGCCGGCGCGGACGCCGGCCAGACGAAGTCCGGCCGCAGCGCGTCGTAGACCGGCCGGCCGTCGGAAGGCGCCGGCTCGCCCTTCGACGGGTCGTAGAACGCGTGATAGGTCGGCGGCAGGCTCTGCGTGGCGTAACCCATCAGGTTCGGCACGATCACGCGGATCCGCCGCTGCTTGTCGTCGAGCATGATCGGCGCGCCGCAGCTCGAGCAGGTGCACAGCTCCAGAGGTCCTTCGGGGTTCTGGTCGTTGAACGGCTGCCGTTTCAGGCTCTCGGGGTGGTCCACTTCCAGGTCGCCGTATTTGAAGAACACGACGTGAGTCGAGTCCTGCCCTGTGACGCGTTTGCACACGGAGCAGTGGCACGTGTGGTTGTCGATCGGTTCCGCATTCGCTTGCGTATGGATGTGTTCGCAGCCTCCAGCATATTTAGACATGGCGCGTTACCTTGTGTTGGGTTGGATTCCACCGTCATCGGGGCCGCTTGCAGAACGATGACCGTTCTGGTCCCGCTACCAGAAATTAGCACCGCGGCTCCCGCATTTCACCTGATGGGCGCCGCGGCGGCCGGAAAAAGCCGGGGGCCGTTCGCGCGAGCCGCCGGCAACGGTGTCGGGAGCAGCGTGCTGCCGGCAACGGTGCCCGGAGCAGGGCGGGGCCGGGAGCGGGAGGATGCCCGGGGGCGGCGTGGATCTACTTCCGCGCGCCGAGCCGGGCGAGCATGTCGGAGAGCTCTTCCGGGCTGATGTAGAAGTGCTCGCAGACACGTCCCCACAGCATCGCCGTGGGGACGTTGCGGTCGCCGCGCTCTCTCTGCGTCTCTCGCAGCACGTGCAGAACCACGCGCTCCCGACGCGTCAGGCCGTCCCGGATATCGGGCAATGCGTCGTCGGGCGTCGTCATCGCCGGATGGCGGATGTTTAGCGGAACTCCTCGATGAGCCCGTCGAGCGCCATCTGCACGTGGAAGTCCTCCCAATCGAAATCCTCACGCACGACGGCCTCGATCTCGGCGCGCGACTTGCCCTGGCTCACGAGCTCGGACATCAGCGCGCTGAACCGCTTCGAGCGCTCCAGGTAGGCCTCGAGATCCTCGCGCGTCGAGATCACGCCGTGGCCCGGCACGACCGTCTCGAACTCGAGCTCGAGTGCCGCCTCGACGGCTTTCGGCCACTCCTTCGCGCTGCCGCCGCCGGCGTGGTCCACCAGCTGCGCGGACGTGCCCTCGCCGTTGGCGAAGATGTCGCCCGATGCCAGCACGCCGTGATCGGGAAACAGCACGACCACGTCGCCGTTCGTGTGCGCAGGCCCGACAGGATGGATCTCGACCGTTTTCCCGCCGATGTGGATCGTCGCGGTGTCGCTGACGGTCACGTTCGGCAGCCCCGGCTGGTCGGTCGCTTCCATGCGCGCGCGCGCTTCGTCCGACGCGAACACGATCGCGTCCATTGCCTGCAGCTTCGCGTTGCCGCCGCTGTGGTCGCCGTGATAGTGCGTGTTGATCACGTACTGAACCGGCTGATCCGTCACGCTGCGAAGCTGCGCCATGATGTTGTCGTGGTCGATCTCGAACTTGTTGTCGACCAGCAGCACGCCCTCGTCCGTGATCAATGCGGTGACCAGCCCCGGCACGGCCGGGTTGCTGATCACGTACATGTCGTCCCGGAGCTCGATCAGCTCGAGCTCTGCCGGCCCCGAGCCGAACTGGGCCACGGCGAGAGGGGAGAGCAGCAGCGCCAGCGCACCGGCACCGAAATTCAAAAGGTTGTTGTTCATGTCGTCTCTACGCCTTCGATTACGGCCGCCCCGGAATCGAGGCGTACCGCTCGATGTTACTACACTCGCGGCGGAGCGCGCCGTCGCGGAGCCGCCGCACGTGCCGCCCGGCCTGGGCTTTTCAATGTGCGCACGACCCGCGCTTCCGCAACGCGCACGACTCGCGCTTTCGCAATGCCCTCGACCCGCGTAGAGTTTTCCGCATGCCTGTCAGAACCCGCCTGTTATCGGACGAGGTCTACGAATACCTGCTGCGCTGCTCCTCGCGCGAGCCGGCCGTGCTCGCGCGCCTGCGCGAGGCCACCGCTCCGCTGCCCGAAAGCGAGATGCAGATCGGGCCCGATCAGGGCCAGCTGATGGCGTTGCTCGTGAAGCTGACCGGTGCGCGGCGTTGCATCGATATCGGCACGTATACGGGCTATTCGGCGCTCGCCGTCGCGCTCGCGTTGCCGGACGACGGCTGCGTCGTGACCTGTGACGTCAGGGCGGAGTGGACCGAGCTCGGGCGGCGCTTCTGGCGGGAAGCCGGCGTCGAGTCGCGCGTAGACCTGCGCCTGAAGCCCGCGCTCGAGACGCTCGACGAGCTGCTCGAGCAGGGCGAGGCGGAGCGATTCGATTTCGCGTTCATCGATGCCGACAAGCCCAACTACCGGACGTACTACGAGAAGCTGCTGCCGCTGCTCCGCCCCGGCGGGCTGATCGCCGCGGACAATACGCTCGCGCTGTCCGGCGCGCCGATCCTCCATCAGGACAGCGCCAGCGCGAATGCGATGCGCGCGTTCAACGAGCACGTGCATGCCGATGACCGCGTCGATCTCGCGATGTTGTCCATCGGCGAAGGCGTCACACTGCTGCGCAAGCGCGGCAGTAGCCGTTGAGAGCCCCGGTGGGTGCAGACCCCACGCTGCCCGGCAGCGCCTCGTTCCATCCGGCTTTTCTCCGCGGAGGGGGCGAGATGGGGCGGCGCATCCGGGAGTTCGACTGGGCCGCGACGCCGTTCGGCCCGCACGAGGGCTGGCCGCAGGCCCTGCGCGGCGCGCTAGGCATCTGCCTGCAGTCGAGCTTCCCCACGGCCATCTACTGGGGGCCGGAGCTGCGGTTGCTGTACAACGATGCGTGGGCGCCGATCGCCGCCGGCAAGCACCCGTGGGCGCTCGGCAGGCCGGCGCTCGAAGTCTGGACCGACATCTGGCACGTGATCGAACCGCAATTTCGCGGCGTGCTGGAGGAGGGCAGAGGCCTTTCCACCTTCGACCAGATGTTGCCGATGCAGCGCGGCGAGCGGGTCGAGGAGACTTACTGGAATTACAGCCTGACGCCGATCCTCGACGAGGGCGGCGCGGTCGTCGGCATTTTCAACCAGGGCAACGAGACGACCGAGAAGGTCGTCGCCGCGCGCAAGCGCCAGGCGGAGGTCGATCGGCTGCGCGAGCTGTTCAAGCAGGCGCCCGGCGCCATGGCCCTGCTGCACGGCCCTCGGCACGTGTTCGAGGTGACCAATGCCGCATA
>JAFGNC010000339.1 GCA_016927175.1 Gammaproteobacteria bacterium
CCGCCTTGGAACCGTCCGGGAACCGTCCGGGAGCGGCTCCGGGAACCGTCCGGGAGCGGTCCGGGAACGGTCCGGGAGCAGTCCGGGAGCGGCCCTGCAACGCTCGCTGGAACCGCGTGCGGAACGGCACTGCAAGAGACGAGCGTTCAAATTCGCTCGCCGCTCCGATCAAGAGCCGACCCCGGCCTCGAAGCTAAAATCGCGACCGTGCGTCGGTTCGGCTGGCACCCCGGCGCCGCCCTCACGCGGCCGCGGCGCCTGCCGCAGTATCCGAGCCGCGCTCGAGGAAACGCGAAGTGACCTCCGGCCGTTCCGATTCAGTCGTTCAATTGACACGGGACGCGGGTCTGGTACGGTGATTTCAACACCCGCAATTCGATAAGAATCGGGTGATCACAGGGGGTGAGCAACGATGGAGAGGGTCAGTACGGCCCGGCTGCCGGCTGCGGGGAGGCTGGCTGCCTGGAACGCTATCTATTCATCGCACATGAGTGCGGTCGAATTCAATCCGGTCGATCAGCACAGGTTCGATGCCGAGCTGAGTGTCGAGCAGCTTGGCCCGGTCAGGCTGGCCAAGCTTTCGGTCGACCGTTGCAGCATCGAACGAAAAAGAATTCACATCGTACGCAACTCTTCGCGCCTGTATACGCTGCTGCTGCAGGCGAAGGGCAGCAGCACGTTCTACCACTGCGGGAACGAGGCACGGCTGGCGGAGGGAGACTTCGTTCTGTGCGACCTCGGAATGCCGCACGTGTTCGACACGAAGGATCCGTCGGTCACGATCATGGTACGGATGGCGCCGGAGGTCCTGCGCGAGTACCTCCCGACGCCGGAGCAGTTCTGCGGCCTGCACCTCGGGCGGACGGTCGGACTCGCCAGCAGTGCGGCCGCGATCGTGCAGAACCTGAGCGACAACGTCGTTGCGGGCTTGCGCTCCGGTTACGAGACGCGTGTCGCCCGCTACCTGCTAGAGATGATCTCGATGTCCTACATCGCGACTTACGAGCCGGTACTGAAGGGGTCGGCGGTACAGTGGCAGCGCCGGAACGCGATCATTCGCTACATCGAGGACAATCTCCGGGACCCGGCGCTGACCGCGACGTCGATCGCCGACGGGCTCGGTCTGTCTCCGCGCTACGTGCGCAATATCTTCTCGATGAACGGCGAAAAGGTGCTGGCATACGTTCTGCGCCGCCGCCTGGAGGAATGCGCGCGGCAGATGCAGGACCCGGCCTGGAACGGCCATACGCTGACGGAGATCGCCTACTCGTGGGGCTTCAACAGCGCCGCCCATTTCACGCGCACGTTCCGCGACCATTTCGGGGTCGCGCCGCGTGAATATCGCCGCTCTGCGCAAGACTCTCAGCCTTTGGCGGCAAGCGCAGGCTGTTGAAATAGCAGACGATCCCGCGATCCACGTGTGGTCGCGGCGAGCGCAGGCTGCTGCCTCGTGCCGGTGCAGCACGGCTCGAAGGCCGAGTCGTCCCGCCGGCGGCAGCGCGACCATGTCGAAGAGGGATATTCACATGGTCGAACTGACGAAGCCGCGCGAGCGGGGGCGAATGGCGGAGCCGGACCTTCTCGTGTCGAAGGCCTTCATCGGCGGGGAGTGGGTCGGCACGGTGGCCGCGCCGATCGAGGTCGACGACCCCTTTACGCAGGATGTATTCGCCGAGGTCGCTTCGGTCGGCCGCGAGCAGACGCAGGCAGCCGTCGACGCCGCCGAAAGAGCCCTGCCCGGATGGGCGTCGAAGACGGCCACGGAGCGCGGCCGTGTCCTGCGGCGCTGGCGTGACAATCTGATCGAGCACAAGGACGACCTCGCCGCGCTGATCACCCGCGAGAACGGCAAGACGTTCGCGGAAGCACGGGGCGAGGTGGACTACGGCGCAGGCTACATCGAGTTCTATGCCGAGGAAGCGCATCGCGCCCGCGGCGAAACGATTCCTCCGCCCGCACCCGGGCGCCGACTGGTCGTCGAGCGTGAGCCGGTGGGTGTCTGCGCGGCCATCACACCGTGGAATTTCCCGCTGGCGTTGCTCGCGCGGAAAGTAGGGCCGGCGCTGGCGGCGGGCTGCACCATGGTCGCCAAGCCGTCCGAGCTGACGCCCCTGACCGCGCTCGCCTTCGCCAGGCTCGGCGAACAGGCGGGCGTTCCGAAGGGCGTCTTCAGCGTCGTCACCGGCGAGGCGCGCCCGATAGGGGACGTGCTCACGGCATCGCCCGTGGTGCGCAAGCTGTCGTTCACGGGGTCTACGGCCGTCGGAGCGGCTCTTGCGGCAGCGTGCGCGCCGACCGTCAAGCGCCTGAGCCTCGAGCTCGGCGGCAATGCGCCGCTGATCGTTTTCGACGACGCCGACGTCGATACCGCCGTCGAGACGGCGCTGGTCGCCAAGTTCCGCAATGGCGGGCAAAGCTGCATCGCGGCGAACCGGATCTATGTTCAACGGGGCGTGCTGGACCGCTTCGTGTCGGCGTTCGCGGCGAGGATCGGCGCGATGACGGCGGGCGACGGCTTCGACCCGGCGAGCGACATCGGCCCGATGATCGACGACAGAACGCTGCTCAAAGTCGATCGCCACCGCGAGGACGCGCTCGCGCGCGGGGCGCGCTGCATCGTCGGCGGCGCATCGCCCGGCGGGCGGCTTTCCATTCCGACGCTGCTCGCCGACGCGCCGGCCGATGCGCTGTTCACGCGTGAGGAGACTTTCGGCCCCCTCGCGGCGGTCGTCGCGTTCTCGAGCGTCGAAGAGGCGATTCGGCTCGCGAACGATACGCCCTACGGCCTCGCCGCGTACCTGTGCTCGTCCGACCCTGCCACCATCGACCGGGTCAGCCGCCGCCTCGAGACGGGGACGGTCGGGATCAACACCGGCGCGGTCGCCACGCCGCTCGCACCGGTCGGCGGGGTCAAGCTGTCTGGCCTCGGGCGGGAAGGCTCCGCGCACGGCCTCGCCGAATACCAGAACCTGAAATACCTGTGCCACGCGGGGCTGTGAGGGCGGAACGCCGTCGCCGCGGACCACCGGCGCCTCCGGGTCTAAACGCCGGCGGATAACCGCCGCCTCCCGTCGAAACCCCGGCGGTTGAC
>JAFGNC010000340.1 GCA_016927175.1 Gammaproteobacteria bacterium
TCCGTTCGACTTCGCGACCGACGCCGTGGACCCGATGAGCGCGAATCTGCAGGTCAACCTCGAGAAGATGCGCCGCGGCGGACTCGATGCGGCGTTCTTCATCGTCTACGTGGGGCAGACCGAGCGTACGCCGGAGAACTACGCGGCGGCGCAGAGCGATGCGAGAAGGAAATTCGACGCGATCCATCGCATGACGGACGAGCTCTATCCGGACGAGATCGGCCTCGCCTACACCGCGGACGACGTCGAGCGGCTCGTGGACGAGGGCCGCCTCGCCGCCGCGATCGGCATCGAGAACGGCTACGTGATCGGCACGGATCTCGATCTGCTCGACCGCTACCACGAGCTCGGCGCCCGTTACATGACCCTCGTGCACAACGGCCACAACGATCTCGCTGATTCCGCCGTTCCGCGGCCCGACCTCGGCGACGACGGCCCCGAGGAGCACGGCGGCCTCAGCGAGCTCGGCAGACAGGCGGTCGAGCGAATGAACGCGCTCGGGATCATGGTCGACGTGTCGCACGCGTCGAAGCAGAGTGCGCTCGAAGCGATCGCCGCATCGCGCGCTCCGGTCATCGCGTCGCATTCGAGCGTCCGCGCCGTCGCCGATCACCCTCGTAACATGGACGACGAGACGCTGCTCGCGGTCAGGGACAACGGCGGAGTCGTGCAGATCGTCGCCTTCGACTCGTACGTGAAGTATCAGCCGCCCGAGCAGCTCGCCGCGCTGGCGGCGCTGCGGGCCGAGCTCGGCCTGCCCGAGCGCGTCGACGTTGCAGCGCTGCCGGAAGAGCAGCGCACGGCGTTTCTGCTCGGCATCCGGGAAATCCAGCAGCGATGGCCGCCGGCCGACGTGTCCGCCTTCGTCGACCATATCGACTACGCGGTGGATCTGATCGGCATCGATCACGTCGGCATCAGCTCGGACTTCGGCGGCGGCGGCGGCGTGATCGGCTGGACCGACGCATCGGAGACGGTGAACGTGACGCGCGAGCTCAGGCGGCGCGGCTACAGCGAAGACGACATTCGGCAAATCTGGAGCGGCAACCTGCTTCGCGTGTGGCGGGAAGTCGAGCGAGTCGCGGCCGAGACGGAAGCCGAGGCCTCCTCCGGCTGACCCGCTACTTCACGCGCCAGGTGCTCGTCCGGCGCAGCACGTCCGCGACGCTGGCCGTGCGCTCGAGCCCGTTCGGATAACGCGCATAGAACTGCTTCTCGAAGCTTTCGGCCGGATTGCGGTACACGACGCCGAGGGCCACCGGAAACTCCGGCGGCGCCATTGCGAGCAGCAGCTGAGCCAGCGTCGCGTTCGTCTCGTCGTGATTCAGCACATCGCCGCGGCGCTGCTCGGCGTCCACGATCGCAAGCCGCATCGTCTTCACATCGAAAGCGAGGCCCTTGCGGCCGCCCTCGCCGAAGACGAGGGGCTCGCCGTGCCGGACGTGGATCTGCGCGTCCGCGGCGCGTTCCTTCGACGTGAACGCGCTGAACACATCGTCGTTGTACACGATGCAGTTCTGGAAGATCTCGACGAACGCGGCGCCTTCGAACGCGTGCGCGGCCGCGAGCACCGAGCCGAGCCCGGTCTTGTCGACGTCGACGCCGCGCGCGATGAACCGCGCACCGGCACCGAGCGCGAAGAGCCCCGGCGCGACCGGCGCGTCGAACGAGCCGCCGGGCGTCGACGGCGAGCGCGTGCCGGGCCGTGACGTCGGCGAGTACTGCCCCTTCGTCAGCCCGTAGACCTCGTTGTTGAACAGCAGGATCTTGAGCCCGACGTTTCGCCGCAGCGCGTGCAGCAGATGGTTGCCGCCGATCGACAGCCCGTCACCATCGCCGGTCACGACCCAAACGTCGAGATCGGGCTGCGCGAGCTTCAGCCCCGTCGCGACGGCCGGCGCGCGGCCGTGAATCGTGTGAAAGCCGTACGTCTCGACGTAATACGGGAAACGGGACGAGCAGCCGATGCCGGAGACGAACACGGTCTTCTCCGGGCGCGCGCCGACTTCGGCCAGCACCCGTGTCATCGTTTTCAGGATCGCGTAGTCGCCGCAGCCAGGGCACCAGCGCACCTCCTGCGGCGTCGCGAAGTCCTTGGCGGTCAGTGCGGTTGCCGTGGCGCTCATCGGCCGCCTCCATACGTCGCATTGACGGCAGAGGGCTTCTGCGCCCCCTGCACGTGTTGCAGTTCCCGCTGAATCGCCGCGACGACTTCCGAGATCAGGAACGGCTGGCCCGTCACCTTGTTCAGCTGAGTCGGCTGAACGCCGAGCTTGTCACGCAGCAGCGTCGCGAGCTGCCCCATGTTCATCTCCGCGACGAGGACGCGCTCGAACCGCGACAGCAGCTCCGCAAGGTTCGGCGGGAACGGATTCAGGTACCTGACGTGGATCAGGCTGACCCGCCCACCCTGCCGCGATACGGCGCGGACCGCCTGATAGAGGGCGCCGAAAGTCGATCCCCATCCGATCACGGCGAGATCGCCGTGGTCGGCGCCGAGGTCCACCTGCTGCTCGGGGATGAACTTTGCGACGGCGGCGACCTTGTCGGCGCGCAGCTGCGTCATCGCCTGATGGTTGTCGGCGTCGTACGAGATGTGGCCGGTGCGGATGTCCTTCTCTAGGCCGCCGATGCGATGCATCAGCCCCGGCATTCCCGGCGTGATCCACGGCCGGCCGAGGCTTTCCGGATCACGATCGAAGATCGGGAGCTCGCCGGCCGCGCGCGGCTGATCGGCGCGCGCCGCGTTCGTCTCGATCGGGGCATAGTCCGCCATGTCGGGGATCCGCCACGGCTCGGCTGCATTCGCGAGATAGCCGTCCGTCAGCAGGAACACCGGCGTCATGTGGCGCAGCGCGATACGCACGGCCTCGATCGCCGTCTCGAAGCAGTCGCTCGGCGAGCGTGCCGCAACGACCGGCAGCGGCGCGTCGGCGTTGCGGCCGTACACGGCCTGATACAGATCCGACTGCTCCGTCTTCGTCGGCAGCCCCGTCGACGGACCGCCGCGCTGCGAGTCGACCACCAGCAGCGGCAGCTCCGCGTTGATCGCGAGACCGATGGCCTCGGTCTTCAGCGCGATGCCGGGGCCCGAGCTCGACGTGACGCCGATCGCTCCGCCGTACGACGCGCCGATCGCCGCGCACACGGCCGCGATCTCGTCCTCCGCCTGAAACACTCCGACGCCGAGGTCGCCCATGCGCGCGAGCCGGTGCAGCAACGGCGAGGCAGGCGTGATCGGATAGGAGCAGAAAACGACGGAGCGGCCCGCCAGCTCCCCGGCGGCGGCGATGCCGAGGGCCAGCGCTTCGCTGCCGCGCACACCGCGGTATTCGCCCGGCGGGAATTTCGCTCGGGCCGTGCGCAGATGCGGTATCGCCGCCGTCAGCTCCGCCGTCTCGCCGTAAGCGTGGCCGGCCGCGAGCGCGGCGAGATTGGCGTCGCGGATCGATTCGTTGCTCGCGAACTTGACGCGGACCCACTCCTCGACGGCCGACGTATCGTGCCCGAACATCCACTGCACGAGACCGAGCGCCCAGAAGTTCTTGCACCGGCCCGCGTCGCTCTTGCTGAGCCCGAAAGAGGCCACCGCTTCGGCTGCGAGCTTCGCGATGTCGAGCTCGACGACCTGATAGCCGTCCAGCGCACCGCTTTTGCGGGGATCCTGATCGTACCCGGCTTTTGCCAGGCCGCGGCTCGTGAAGCTGTCCGTGTTCAGCACGATCAGCGCGCCGCGCTCGATCGACGGCAGATTGACCTTCAGCGCCGCCGGGTTGAAGGCGACGAGCACGCGCGGCGCATCTCCGGCCGTCGTTATCGGGCCCGCGCCGAGGTTGATCTGATAGGCGGAGACGCCGAAGGTCGTGCCGGCCGGCGCCCGGATCTCCGCCGGGTAGTCGGGGAACGTCGCGAAATCGCTGCCCGCGAGCGCCGTCGCTGCGACGAATTGCGTGCCCATCAGCTGCACGCCGTCGCCGGAATCTCCGGCGAAGCGCACGACGATGGATTCCGAGTCGATATCGTCAGTCATCTAAGAAGCCGAACCGTTCAACGCCAAAAGGTTCCCCGCCGACGAGCGCCCGACGACGGCTGCGCGCCATCGTCCCACGAGCCGCTCGTTTTGCAATACACTTACCGGCCGGCTTCGGCGTCGAGCGCGGCCGCTCAGTGCGACGCAGACCGCCCTCGGCGGGAAATCGCGGTGCCGGCTCTCGCCGGTTCGCTCGGCTTTCGCCGGAGCGCTGCCCCGTGGCGCCGCCCTGACAGCAGACAGTTCGATGGCCGGAACTCTGGAAATTGGGGACGGCGCATTATAGCCTGCCCCGCCGCGCGGGGAAGAAACTCAAAAGCTTATAAGCATATTCATTAGACCGGGCGCGGAGCGCCCCATGCGAGATCGATGACCAGGGTGACATATATCGAGCCGGACGGGACCCAGCGCGAGGTCGAGGCCTCGCCGGGCACGACCGTCATGGAAGCCGCCGTCGACAACGGCATCGAGGGCATCGTCGCCGAGTGCGGCGGCGCGTGCTCCTGCGCCACGTGCCACGTCTACGTGGACCCCGAGTGGGCGGACCGGCTGACGCCGCCGGACGCGCAGGAGGACGGCATGCTCGACTGCGTCGTCGATCGCCAGCCGAACAGCCGCCTGAGCTGCCAGATCCAGCTCAACGACGAGCTGGACGGGCTGCTGGTGCGGGTGCCGGACGCGCAGCTCTGAGCGTTTCGGATTCCCGCAACACGGGCGCAGCGGCTTGGACGGCCGCGGGTTTTGTAGCAAAATGCGCCGCCACCGGCGTCGCCCCCGACAGAGGAAGTAGGGCATGACTTTCGTCGTCACCGAAGCCTGCATCAAGTGCAAGTACACCGACTGCGTGGAGGTGTGCCCGGTCGATTGCTTTCACGAAGGCCCGAACATGCTGGTGATCGATCCGGAAGAATGTATCGACTGCACGCTGTGCGAGCCCGAGTGCCCGGTCGAGGCGATCTTCTCCGAGGACGATGTGCCGGAGGGGCAGGAAAAATTCCTCGAGCTGAACGCCGAGCTCGCCAAGGAATGGCCCGTGCTGGCCAAGGCCAAGGAGCCGCCGGAAGACGCCGACGAGTGGAAGGACGTCAAGGACAAGCTCCAGTACCTGGAGCGCTGAGCTCCCCTCCGTTTCACGCCTGCTTCTTGATCGGAATCAGGTTCATGAAGAATTCTATGACTCTCTGCCCGAAGCCGGCCGCCGGCTGACGGCTGCGCGTCTCCTCCCCGGCCGACCATTCGAGCCAGCCCTCCGGGTCCATCGTCACGCGCCATGCGTTCTCCGGCAGCATGTCGCGGTTCAGGATCTCGAGCATCTCGCTCGCGAGCCCCGGGTCGTCCGCGACGAGTCCGATCTCCGTGTTCAGAATCATCGACCGCGGGTCGACGTTCGGCGACCCGATGAAAACGCGGCGCCGGTCCACCACGAATGCTTTCGTGTGCAGCGCCAGCGAATCGGGCTCGGCCGGCGGCGTCGTGAAATATTCGAGCACTTCCGCATTGGCGCGCATCTCGTAGATCTCGGCGCCGGTCGCGAGCAGCGCGCGCCTCCACTTCTTGTAGGCAGAGTGCGCGATGATGTGGCTGTTCGACGCGAGCGAGTTCGTCACGATCCGCACGTCCACGCCTCGCCCGACGAGCTTCGCCAGGTCCGCGACGAACTCCCGATCGGGGATCAGATACGGCGAGCTCAGCACGACCTCCGTCTCGGCGCTCGCAAGGACCTCCCGGAAACGCGCGTACAGCTGGACCGGCAGCTCGACGTGCACGTTCGGCGAATCGAGCAGCAGCTCGCCCGGCCCGCGCGTCGGCGAAGCCGTGAAGTCGGCGAAATACGAGCGCCAGCGATCCTCGGGGGGCGTGAAGGCGCTCAGCAACGGCGCGTAGGCCTCGACGGCGGCGGCCGACACGTTGCGGAGCTGCCCGAGCAGCTCGCTCGCTCTGCCGTCGCGCCAGAACACCGGGAAGGACAGCTCGCTGTTCCAGTAGTCGTCGAAGCTGCGGATCATGTCGCGCAGCAGGGGCCCGGCGATCATCACGTCGACGTCGTTCTGCACGAAACGGTCGTAGACACCGAAGTACCGGTCGCCGATATTGCGGCCGCCGAGTATCCCGAACCACCCGTCCGCGACGAAGATCTTGTTGTGCATCCGGTGGTTCAGCAGCCGTGAGCGGAATACGAACTGCAGCGGCCGCAGCAGCGAGGAGCGGCGCGTCCAGGGGTTGAACACGCGCACGTCCACGAACGGGTGCGCATCGAGCCCCGCGATCTCCTCGTCGCGCCCGGCGAGGGTCAGATCGTCGACGAAGAACCGCACGCGGACGCCGCGGTCTGCAGCGGCAAGCACATGCTGCATCAGCAGCCTGCCGGTCATATCGTCCTGCCAGATGAAGTACTGGATATCGAGCGTCTCGGTGGCGAGGTCCGCGAGAGCGATCCGCACGAGCAGCGCATCCGCGTTGTTGTCGAGGAGCCAGTAAGCCGATTCCTGCCCCGTCAGCGACGCTTCGATCCGGGCACCGGTGTCCGCGAGCAGCCCGGTCTCTGCGCGCGGCGCGGCGTAGCTCGGCTGCGGCTCCGCCAGATCGGGCAGCGTCGCACAGCCGCCGCAGAGGAACGTGACGAGCACCGGCAGGACGTGGAGGAACCGCCTGCCGCGCCGGGGGCGCCGCCGATAGCGGCACGGTCTGCGCGCCGCGCCGCCGATGAAGCCGATCGTAGTCGTCATGGTGTGGGTCGCTTGCGCGCCAAAGGCCCCGCGATGCGTGGTCCGCGGCGTACCTTACCCGCTCGGCATCCGCGATGCAGCCCGCGCCGCCCTTCCCTCGGCAGCGGCTCCGGGCACCCGGTCCCGGCGCCCGCCGCGGGCCTGACAAGCCGCCGAGCGCCCGACTATACTGGGTGCGGGCCCAGATTCCGCCCGAGAAGCGGCAGGCTCGAAACCCGGGGGCACGGCGCACTCGCCGCGCAACGATTCGTCGGCGCCGCTGCGCGCCCAACAGCGGAACGAACGCATGCTCAAATCGACCCGCACATGGGGCCTGGTCGCCGTGGCGGTCGCCGTGGTCCTGCTGGCCGCCACTGTCTACGCCATCGTCGGCGCCCGCACGGGGGCCGTCGGCTTCAGGGAAGCGTTCGGGATGCTGCGGTGGGTCGCGCGCATCGGCGCGGCGGCGCTGCTGCTGTCTGCCGGCGTGCTGGCCGCGACCTTCCTGTTCCGCGACCGGTCCGGACGCTGGCTGTCCCTGGCCGCGCTCGTGCTGCTGCTGATTCCGGTCGGAGGCATCGTGCTGAACGCGCAGAGCCCGCCGCCCGGAACGCCGATCAACGACATCACGACCGATCTCGAAGATCCGCCGCGGTTCGACGCGGTGATCCCGCTGCGGCCGGCCGGCAGCAATCCCGTCGAGTACGGCGGCGCGGCCGTCGCGGCCCGCCAGCGCGAGGCTCATCCGGAAGTGCGTCCGATCGAGTCGCAGCTCGCGCCCGCAGAAGCTTTCGACAGGGCACTCGAGGTCGCCCGGGACATGGGCTGGGAGATCGTCGCGGACGACCGTGCATCCGGTATCATCGAAGCGGTCGATACGACGACCTTCTTCCGCTTCAAGGACGACATCGTCGTTCGCGTCCGGCCCGCGAACGGGGGCAGCCGAATCGACCTGCGATCGCTGTCCCGTGTCGGGCGGAGCGATCTCGGCAAGAACGCTGCGCGCATCGTCGAGTTCACGCAAAGTTTCGAGCGCGGGTAGCCCGGCACGGCCCGCGACTGTTCACAAGGAGATCTTCAATGGGCAGCAACAGGA
>JAFGNC010000341.1 GCA_016927175.1 Gammaproteobacteria bacterium
CCGGCCATGGTTCAGCTCGCGGGCGGAGCGGCAGGGGCACGCGCCGACCGTGAGCCGGCGACTCCTTTATAGAGGGGAGCTAACTGCATCGGGGAATTACCTCGGTTCTCCATAGTCGCCGAGTACGTTCGGGGACGTGCTGCGCCCGGCCGCCGTCAGCGACGAAGCCCTGCCGCGAGTTCCCGGCGGCATCAATCTGCCCTCGGCCAGTCCCACACGTTCGACGTCGACTGCACGCTGAGGTCGTGCGTCATGATCAGCGCGTCCTCGCGGCCGGAATAGTAGCCCTTCCTCTTCCCGGCTTCGCGATACCCGAGCCTGCGGTAGAAGCGCACGGCGGCGTCGTTGCCGGCGCGCACCTCGAGGCGGACGAGGAAAATGCCCGCGGTGCGTGCCGACGATTCGAGCCAGTCGAGCAGCTGCCGGCCGACCCCGTGCAGCCGGTAGCCGGGCCGCACGGCCAGCAGGTTCAGATGCGCATCGACGTCGAGGTACTCCATGATGGCGAACCCGGCCAGCCGGCGGCGGTCGCGCGCGACCAGCACGGCGGACTCGCGGTGACCGATGCAGCGGCGCACGCGTCGCTCATCCCACGTCCACGGCAGACCGTGCTCGATCATGATCCGCGACATGTCGGCAATTTCAGCCGCATCGTCGCGCCTTGCGAGGCCCAGACGAACGTTCATGACCGGTCGAGTATAGTGCGAAACATGACGGCAGTGGCACGACGACGCTCCCGCAACGTGACGTGCGTAATACTGGCCGCCGGCGGATCGTCGCGGCTGGGCACTGCGAAACAGCTCGTACGCCACCGCGGCCGGGCGCTGCTGCGGCGCGCCGCCGACGCGGCCGTCCAGGCGACCGCCCGGCCGCCGATCGTCGTCGTCGGTGCCGAAGCATTGCGGCTCCGAGCCCTGCTCCGCCGCTCGCACGGCGGCCGCGTCGCCGTCGTCGCGAACGCCCGCTGGCGGGAGGGTCTGTCGACGTCGGTCGTAAAGGGTCTTCGCGCCGTGCCGCGCGACGCCGACGCGGTGCTCTTCGTGCTGACCGACCAGCCGCTCGTCGGCGCTGCGGCGCTCGAGCGGCTGCTGCAGGCCTGGAGCCGGCAGCCGTCGCGGCCGGCGGCCGCCCGCTATTCCGGCCGCGTCGGGGTGCCCGCCGTGATCCCGCGCCGCCTGTGGAGCGGACTCGACGGCCTGCGCGGCGACACCGGCGCCCGGCGGCTGCTCGGGGGCTCGCCGAGGCTCACCGTCGTCGACATGCCGGAGGCCGCCTTCGACGTAGACCGGCCGGAGGATCTCGCGCGGCTCGAACGCGGGGCGCCGCGCGGCGCTGACGGGCTGGCGGAGGCGCGGCGCGCGGCGGACGAAGGGCGCGGCGAGCGCAGCGCGACGAGCGAGACGTAGAGCGCGTAGCGCGCGAGGTTCACTGTGTCTCGGCAGCCTCGCTGTCGCGGCGCGTGCCGGAGGCGCCGGTCGCGCAATTGACCCAGCCGGCCGCGCCGCCGCGATAGTGCTCCTTCTTCCAGATCGGCACGCGGTGCTTGATCTCGTCGATGATGTAACGGCACGCGTCGAACGCGGCGCCGCGATGAGCGGCGCTGACGCCGACCCACACGGCGCAATCCCCGATCTCGAGGCGCCCGACGCGGTGCTCACCGTACGCGGCGACGATGTCGAAACGCTGCGCGGCTTCGGCCAGGATCTTCGTGCCCTCGGCGACCGCAATCGGTTCGTGCGCTTCGTACTCGAGGGCGTTCACGGCGTCGCCTTCGTTGTGGTCGCGCACCCAGCCCTCGAACGTGACGCACGCGCCGGCGTGCGCGTCCGGCAGACGCCGCTTCAATTCGTCGGGGTCGATCGGAGTGCTGCTGATCCTGAAGCTCATGGCTCTCGAACGGAACTGCGGACCGCTTCCGCCACTCAGCCGCCGGCGACCGGCGGGAAGAACAGCACGACGTCGCCGTGCTTCAGCGGCGCGGTCCAGTCGGACAACTCGTCGTTGATCGCGACCTTGCAGCGGCCGCGCGCGTCGGCGAAGCCGTGCCGCTCCGCCAGCTCGCCGTACAGGTCGCCGGCCGTCGCGGCGCCGGTCGTGACCCGCTCGGCGTCGGTTCCGGCCTGCTCGCGGAAAGCGGCGAAATAGCGTGCCGTCACGTCGATCACAGCGTCACTCGCCATGGTCACTGCCCGGGCACGTCCGCAGAGGAGGCTTCCGCCGACGGTGCCGCCGCGGCGCCGAAATCGCGCTTGCCGCCGGTCTTCGACACCAGCCCGACGTCGCGTATCCGGATACCGTGCGTCAGCGCCTTGCACATGTCGTAGATCGTCAGCGCGGCGGCCGTCACGCCCGTCAGCGCCTCCATCTCGACGCCGGTCTTGTGCGTCGCGCGGACCGAGCAGCGCACGAGGATCTCCCTGGCCCCGGCCCAGTCGATCGTGATCCGGCAATCCTCGAGCGGAATCTGATGGCAGAACGGGATCAGCTCGTGCGTCTTCTTCGCCGCCATGACGCCGGCGATGATGGCGGTGTCGAAGACGGGCCCCTTCTTCGTGCGCAGCGCCTCGCCGCTTCGCACGGCCGCGTCCTCGGGAAACTCGACGACGGCGCTCGCTTCGGCCGTGCGGCGAGTGACCGCCTTGTCGCCGACGTCGACCATCGTCGGCCGGTTCGCGGCGTCGACGTGACTCAGCATCAGCCGCCCATCCTGTACATCTCGATGCGCTTGCGCCCCGCCGCGTCGGTCGCGAGCTTGCCGCGCAGCTCGCTGTAGCGGTCGGCGCGCCCGCGCCATACGTTCTGCAGCAGCCCGATCAGCTCGGCGTCGCTCGCCCCTTCGCGCAGCGGCCCGCGCAGATCCAAGCCCTGCGCGGCGAAAAGGCACGTGTAGAGGCTGCCGTCCGCCGACAGCCGCGCCCGGTGGCAGTCCCCGCAGAACGGCTCGCTGACGGAGGAGATGAAGCCGATCTCGCCCTGGCCGTCGGCGAATCCGTAGCGCGTCGCGACCTCGCCGCGGTAGTTGCTGTCGAGCGGCTCGATCGGCCAGCGCGCCGCGATGCGGTCGCGCAGCACCCTCGAGGGCACGACGTCGTCGGCGCGCCAGCCGTTCAGCGTGCCGACGTCCATGTATTCGATGAAGCGGACGATCACGCCCGTGCCGCGGAAGCGCTCCACGAGGTCCAGCACCCCGTCCTCGTTCCTGCCTTTCTGCACCGTCACGTTGATCTTGACCGGCGCGAACCCTTCCGCCAGCGCCGCCTCGATCGCGGCCAGCACGGTCGCGACGTCGCCCCGGTTCCCGTTCATGAGCCTGAACGTGGCGTCGTCGAGGCTGTCGAGGCTGACCGTGACGCGTTTCAGGCCCGCGGCCTTCAACTCGGCCGCACGTTCCTTGAGCCGTGTGCCGTTGGTCGTCAGCGCGAGGTCGTCCACGTCCGGCAGGCTCGCGAG
>JAFGNC010000342.1 GCA_016927175.1 Gammaproteobacteria bacterium
ATCCCGCGGCGTCAGCTTTAGCCCGCGCTGTGCGGCTCTGCCGACGAGCTGCAGCGCCAGGATGGAGTCGCCGCCGAGCTCGAAAAAGTTGTCGCGGATGCCGACTTCCGGCACCTCCAGCACCTCGGCCCACAGCGCGGCGAGCGCGCCCTCGACTCCATCCGCCGGCGGCACGTGCCGCGCGGCGGGCTCCGCGGCCCGCGCGTCGAGCTCCGCCAGGCGCCGGCGGTCGAGCTTGCCGTTCGGCGCACGCGGCAGAGCGTCCACGCGAAACCACAGCGCCGGCAGCATGTGCTCCGGCAGCCGCGCGCGCGCAAACTCGCGCAGCTCCGCGTCGCTGCCCGGCGCGTCGGCGCGCTCCGCGCCGTCGCCGCTGCGCTCGGCAGCGCGCTCGGTGTCGCCCCGTGCCTCCGCGAGCGCGAGAGCGGCCCGCGAATCCGCACGCGCGAGATCGCCAGGCGCCTCCGCGCGCTCGACGTCGCGAACCGGATCCGCGGCCTCGTGGCCGCCGCGCGCACTCGCCCGCGCGACGACGTAGGCCGCGAGCCGCGGCCGGCCGGCGCCGTCGGGACGGATCGCGGCCGCGCTCTCGACGACGGCCGGATGCGCGTTCAGGCAGGCCTCGATCTCGCCGAGCTCGATCCGGAAGCCGCGCAGCTTGACCTGCTCGTCGAGGCGTCCGGCGTGCTCCAGCAGCCCGTCGCCGTCGAAGCGCGCGAGGTCGCCGGTGCGATACAGCCGGCCGCCGCCGGGTCGGTCGAACGGGTCGGGCACGAACCTCTCCGCGGTCAGCTCCGGGCGGCCGATGTAGCCGCGCGCGAGGCCCGCGCCGCCGATGCAAAGCTCCCCGGCCGCGCCGGCCGGCATCGGCTCGAGGTCGGGTCCGAGCACGTATGCACGAGCGTTGGCGATCGGCCTGCCGATCGGAACCGTTCCGGGCGGCGCACCCGCGCGTTCGACCGAAGAAATCTCCGCGACGGTTCCGCTGCTCGGAAGCGGGCGTCGGCAGCGCCAGCTCGTCGCATCGATCGCCGCCTCGGTCGGGCCGTACAGGTTGTACAGGTCCGCGGCCAGATGCGCATGAGCGCGGTCCTTGAGCTCCGGGTCGAGCGCCTCGCCCGCGGAGATCACGGCGCGCAGGCTGTCGCACTGCGCGATTCGAGGCTCGGCGAGCAGAAACCGGAGCAGAGTCGGCACGGATTGGTAGACGGTGATCCGGCGCTCCGCGATCGTCCCCGCCAGATAACTCGGGTCCCGGTGGCCGCCCGGATCGGCGATCACGAGCCGCGCGCCGGAAGACAACGCGCCGAAGACCTCGTTGATCGACGCGTCGAAGCTCGACGGCGTCTTCAGCAGCCAACGGTCCTCGGCCGACAGGCGGAGCTCGCGGGCGAGCCACTGCATGTGGTTGCAGATCGCGCCGTGCGTGACGACGACGCCTTTCGGCTCGCCGGTGGAGCCGGACGTGTAGATGACGTAGGCGGCGTTGTCCGCTCCGGGCCGCCCGTCGTCGCCCCGCTGCGCCCCGGCGCCGCGTGCGGCGATGCGGGCGGCGCCGGCGGCGCGCGTCGTCTCGGAGCCGGGCCGGTGGTTTCCGGGTGCGGCGGTGTCGCCGGAACCGACCTCGAGCAGGATCGGCGCGTCGTCGCCGACCACGTCAAAGCCGCGCGCGGCGCCGCCGATCCCGTCGTCGGGGCCGAGCCGCCGCGCCGTATCGCGGCGCGCGACCAGCGCGGCGACCGCGGCGTCGCCGAGCATGTAGCGCAGCCGCGCGACGGGATAGTCCGGGTCGAGCGGCAGCCAGGCCGCGCCCGCTTTCAGCACGGCCAGGATGGCGACGATCAGATCGGGCGAGCGCTCGAGGCAGATGCCGACCCGCGCCTCCGGCCCGACGCCGGCGTAGCGCAACCGTTCCGCGAGCCGGCTCGAGCGCAGCTCGAGCTCGCCGTAGCTGATCTGGTCCGTGCCGTGCTCGAGCGCGATCGCGTCGGGCGCGTGTCGGGCATGCCGCTCGAACGGCGCGTCGAGCCTGACGTCGGCCGGCACGTCGGCGTCCGCGCCCCGGCCGTGCACAAGGATCCTGCGGCGCTCCGCATCGTCGAGCGCAGTCACGTCGCCGACGCGCTGCTGCGTGACGACGCCGTCGAGAGCGCGTACGAGACCTTCGAGCGCGCGCCGCGCGGCCGGCGCATCGTACCGTGTCTCGTCGAAAGTCAGGGTCAGGTCGAGCCGATCGGCGGCGGGCTCGACCACGAGGGTCAGCGGGTAGCCCGTCGCAGTCGGCACGTGCCGGGCGTCGCGGATCTCGGCGAGACCCCGACTGCCGCTCAGCCGCACGCCCATCGACGGATTCTCGAACACGACGATCGAGTCGAACAGGCGGGCGCCCTTCGGCACGCTCGACCAGCCCTGGATTTTCGACAGCGGCGCGTGCTCGAAACGGCGCGCCTCGACCTGCCGGTCCTGGAGCCGGTGCAGCCAGTCGATCAGCGGGCGATCCGGCTGCACCTGCACGCGGACCGGCAACGTGTTGATGAACATGCCGATCATCGCGTCGGATCCGGCGAGCTCGGCCGGCCGCCCCGACGCGACCGCGCCGAAGACGACGTCACGCTGGCCGCTGTAACGGCAGAGCAGGATCGCCCAGGCCGCCTGGATCAGCGTGTTCAGCGTGAGCCGCCGGCTGCGCGCGAAATCGTGCAGGCGGGCGGCGGTCTCGGCCGGGACCCGAATGCGCTCGACGGGCGATGCGCCCGCCGCTTGCGACGGCCGCGGGCGCCCGAGGTCGACCAGCACAGGAGTCGTGAAACCGGCGAGCGCCTCGCGCCAGTGCGCTTCCGCCTCGGCCGGCGCCTTCTGCTGCAGCCAGGCGATGTAATCGCGATACGGTCTTCGCGTCTCGAGCTGCGGCTCGCGTCCCGCTGACGCAGCCTCGTAGATCTCGATCAGCTCGGCGAGCAACAGACCCACGGACCAGCCGTCGAGCAACAGGTGATGGTAGGCCCACAGAAACTCGTATTCGTCGTCCTTCGTGCGGATCAGCGACAGGCGAAGGAGCGGCGGCCGCGACAGGTCGAAGCCGCCGTCGTTCCATTCCGCGAGCGAGCGCTCCGCGAGCGCCGCCGCTTCGGCCGGGTCGAGGCCGCGGCAGTCGTGCCGGTCGAGCGTGATGTCCACCCGGCTCAGCACGGCCTGCAGCGGAGTGTCGAGGTTCTCCCACAGGAAGGCGGAGCGAAGCGCGGCATGCCGGCGCACGAGCGTCTGCCACGCTCGCTCGAACGCGTCGGCGTCGAGCGCACCCGTCACGCAGTACCTGAGCCGCTCGACGTACAGCCGCGCATCGGGCGAGCAGGCATCGTGGAACAGCATGCCTTCCTGCGCCGGCGACAGCGGATAGATGTCTTCGATTTCCACGTGCACTATCCCCTTCGGTACTCGCCGTTCGGCCCCGGCTGCTTCGTCGACAGGGGCTGCTTCGTCGACACGGGCTGCTTCGTCGACACGGGCTGCCTCGTCGGCCCCGGCTGCTTCGTGGACACGGTCCGCTTCATCGTCAGGACTGCCGCTGGCCCACCAGTTGCGAGGCGATGCGATCGAGCTGAGCCTGACTGACCTTCGCCATCGGGAAGTCCGACGGCGTGTAGACGCCGGCCTCGGCGCCGGCGCAGTGCCTCGCCAGCGTCTGCAGACGCTCGAGGAACCGGCGCGCAGCGCAATCGACCGGCTCGGCGCCGCGCCCGGTCCGAAGCCGCCGCCATTCGACGCGCAGCTCGCCGTCGCGGATCACGGCGAGCACGTCGAGGGCGGCGGCCGCCGCGCCGTGCGCGCCGCTTCCCGCAACAGCGTCGAAATCGATCAGCGTGAAGGTCTGCGAGCTCGCGAGCGGCTCGCCGATCGGACCGACGTATCTGCACGTCGCGTCGACGCGCGGCGCGTCGACGACCGCGGCGTCTTCGCGGCCGCGTGCATGGCGGGCGGCGCCCCAGCCGAGACCGCCGCGCGGAACGGCACGCAGCTGCTCCTTGATCGATGTCAGGCTCGCGCCCGCATCCTCGAGCGGGTTCGCGCGAAGCACGATCGGGAAGCTCGGGCTCAACGGGCCGACGGTGCGGGCCGGCTGCTCGTGATGCGCCGGCTCGTGGCGGCGCTCGCGGATCTCGATCGTCACGCCGCGCGTATCGGTCATTCCCGCATCGGTCTTTCCCGCGTCGGTCTTTCCCGCGTCGGCACCGAGTCCGTCGCGGCCGGTCGCGACGTCGTCCGCGGCGCCGCCCCGCCGATCGCCATCGGCTCCGGCGCGGGACTCGGTGCCGGCGCCCGCGCCGGCGAGCGTTGCCGCCAGCGCCGCGACGATGATGTCGCCCGCCGCCATCCGGAACCGCCGCGGCCCGTCGTTCAGCAGTGCCGCGGTGTCGGCGGCGCCCAGGGTCACCCGCGCGGAATCCGGATGCGAAGACACAGCGTCCCGTTTCGGACCGCGGGTTCCGTCGCCGTCGGCCGCCGGCTCCGGTCGCGGCGCACCGGCAAGGTTCTCGCGCCACCAGCCGAGGTCCCGCTCGAGCTGATCCGACGAAGCGTATTCGGCAGCCGAGTCGGCCCACTCGCTGAACGAAACGGCGGCGTCCGGTAACCGCACGGGCTCGCCGCGCGTCAGCT
Organism: Gammaproteobacteria bacterium; assembly: GCA_016927175.1. GTDB lineage: Bacteria > Pseudomonadota > Gammaproteobacteria > Steroidobacterales > Rariloculaceae > ZC4RG20. The sequence continues at coordinate 4,657 of JAFGNC010000342.1, forward strand.
GATCGCACACCGTCTCCAGATCCGACAGCAGAATCGACCAGGACGCGTCGTCGACGAACAGGTCGTCGGTGACGATCAGGAGCCGGCCGAAGTCCGATCGCTGCTCGACGAACAGGACGCGCAGGAGCGGGCCGGCCGCGGGATCGACAGCGTCGAGCGCCTGTCGCCGCAGCCGGCTCAGCGCTTCGCCCTGCGCGCCGGCGGGCAGCGCCGACAGGTCCGCGTGCGCGAACGGGGAGGGCCCTGTATCGGCCGCGCAGCGCTGCAGCCAGCCGTTGTCGGTCCGCTCGACCCGCAGCCGCAGCGCGTCGTGGTGCAGCGGCAGCTGCGCGGCGGCCCGTGCCAGCAGCGCCGGCTCGACGCGGCGGCGCAGGTCGAGCAGCGCCGAGCGCGTGCGCCGCTCGGCGCCGTCCGAACGGCGCTCGAGGCGCTGCAACTGAGGCGGCGACAGCGGCACGTGACCGCGCGCCGCGGACGGCGCCCCGCCGCCCTGTTGCGCGCCGTCGAGCGCGGCGGCGAGCTCGCGGATGGTCTGATTCCCGAACAGCTGCTGCGGAGACAGCTTCAGGTCCTTCTTCTTCGCCTGCGCGACCAGCTGGATGCCGACGACGGAGTCGCCGCCGAGGTCGAAGAAGTTGTCGTCGATGCCGATCGGCTCGATGCCGAGCGTCCGCTCCCAGATCTCGGCGAGCGCGGCCTCGACCGGACCGCGCGGCGCGACGTACTCGGTCGGCAGGTCGGGCCGCGCGTGCTTCTCCTCCGCGGGCGATGCGGAGTCCTCGGCCGCGTCGTCGATCGCCTCCTGCCGCAGCCGGTCCGCGTGCTCTATCGCCGCCGCCAGATCGTTCGGCGAGACGACGATCTGCGCCGCCGTCGTCGTCGCGAGGATGCGCCGAAACGCGTCGACGCCTTCCGCCGGACTCAACGTCCCGGCGACGGGCTCATCGGCGCGGGACGCGACGGCTGCTTCGACGCGCCGCGGCGCGGCCGGCCCGCGGCTCCGCATCGCCGCCGACTTGATCGCTTCGCCTGCGTCCCGCACGCGCTTCTGGCTGAACTCGTCGACGCCGACCAGCTCGACGCCGTGCTCGTCCATCAGCGCCACATCGAAGGTAATGGTCTCGAGCAGGGGATCGCCGCTCGGCTTGTACTTAGCGTACACATAGATCTTCGGCGTCAGCGGCCGCCTGATCCGGATCGCCCGGTAACCCATCGGCAGGTGCAGTCCGTCGAACGCGAGGAAGACCTTCGCCGTGAAGTTCGCGCGGTCGAGCAGGGCAGGGTGCAGCTCGTAGACTGCGACGTCGTCGGCGAACTGCGGCGGCAGCTCGAGCAGCGCGACGAGCTCGTCCCGTCCGAGCCAGACCTTCTTCATGCTGAGCCAGCGCGGCCCGAGATCCTCGTAGGTTACGATCGGGTCGTCGGCCGCGATGACTCTGTGCTCGACATTGCAGCGGCGGATCAGCGCGTCGACGTCGCGCCGCGGCGCGTCCTGCGGCGGCAGCGTCCGCGCGCGTCCCATCACATGGTCCTGCCACGTCTCACGGCCGCCGACGACGGTGCGGCTCCGGATCCTGAAGTCGAGCTCGGGGCCTGCGCCTTCGAGCACGACGCGGACTTCCTGCGGCTCGTCCTCGCGCACCGGCAGCACGTTCAGGAAATAGACGTCACTGAACTCGAGCGCGGCGTGCGGATCACGCGTGCGCATCGCGGCGCGCACCATCTCCAGATACGCCGTGCCCGGCACGACCGGCTGGCGCGCGATGCGGTGATCGTCGAGCACCCACTGACTCGCGACGTCGAGCACCGACGCGAAGACCTCGCGGTCCGCCGTCTTCTCGATCCGGCGATGCAGCAGCGGGTGGCCGATCGGCTCGCCGGCAGCGGCGCCCGGCTCGAGCAGCCCGAGCTTCGACAAGGTGTCGACGCGCATGCCGACGTCGCGCCAGCCGGCCCAGTCGACGGCGACGGTGCGGGTCGAGCCGACGGCGCTGCGGTAATGCGCGAACGCGTCGAGGAACGCGTTCGCGGCGCAGTAGTCGGACTGGCCGAAGCCGCCGAGAATCGCGGCGCGCGACGAGCACAGCACGACGAAGTCGAGCCGTTTGTCGCCGAGCACCGCTTCGAGCGCGCGGGTGCCGGCGACCTTCGGCGCCAGCACGGCGGCGGAGCCGGCAGCGCTCTGCAGCTGCAGCAGCGCGCCGCCGCCGACGCCGGCGCAGTGCACGACGCCGTTCAGCCCGCCGAGCTCGTCCTCCGCGCGCCGCACCGCATCGCGCAGGCTCGCCTCGTCGCTCACGTCGCAGCCGAGCGTCAGCACGGTCGCGCCGCACGCTTCGATCGCGCGGACCGCTTCGATGCGCCGCGACAGCGCGTCGTCCGGCTTCGCGGCGAGCCTGTCGTCCCACTCGCTGCGCGGCGGCGGCGCGCTGCGCCCGAGCAGCGCGAGCCGCGCCTGCACCGTCCGCGCGAGGAACGCCGCGATCTCGAGACCGATGCCGCCGAGGCCGCCGGTGATCAAGTAGACGCCGTGCGGCCTGAGGCCCGGAGCGGGCTCGACGGGCGCGTCGAGCCGAACGGGATCGAACGACTGCACCCAGCGGTACCCGCCCCGATGCGCGACGACGGTGTCGCGCATCGCGGGCCAGGCGAAGAGCTCCCGGACGATGTGATCGCCGACGATGCGGCGGGCCGCGGCGAAGCCCGGCCGCGCGCCGGAGTCGCGCGTGTCGACGTCGATGCTGCGGCATGTGACGCCGTCGTACTCGCGCGGGATCGCGCGGCACGGCCCGAGCACGGTGGCCTTCTCGGGCCACAGCAGCTCGCCGCCGACGACCTCCTGCATGTTGCTCGTCACGACGTCGATGTGCAGCGCCGTGCCCGACGGCCGCGTCCCGAGCGCGCGGCCGAGCGCCGACAGCGCGTGGAACCCGGCATCGAGATGGCGCGCTTCGCCGCCGTTCAGATTCCACAGGTGGACGACGCGGGCGGGCGGGCGCCGCTCCGCGTCGAGCGCGGCGAGGAGCGCCGCGTAGTCCTCCGCATTGCCGGGACGCACAGTGAAAGCTTCATCGGCGCCGCGCGCGTAGGCGTCGCCCGGCTCGACACGGACGATGCGGCAGCCGAGCCCGGCGACGGAGCGCGCGATGTCCTCGTGCAGCGCGTCGCCGTCGGTCAGCAGCAGCCAGCTTTGCGGCTCCGGGCCGCTCGCCGCACCGGGCCGCGTCTCGGGCCATGCCGTCCTTCTCCACGACGGCGCATAGAACCAGTCCGCGACGTCCGGCCGGTTCTCGAGCGATGCGCGGCCCGCGGCGTCCGCCGGCGCGGCGTCGATCCAGAAGCGGCGGCGCTGAAACGGATACGTCGGCAGCGGCACGCGGCGGCGCGCTTCGCCGGCATGCACTCCGCCCCAGTCGACGTCGACGCCGGCCAGCCACAGTCGGCCGAGCGTCGTCGTCAGCCATTCGCCGTCGGAGGCGACGGGCCGGCCCTCGCGAGAATGCGGCAGCGAGGTCAAAGCGACCTGATGCGCCGACCGGGCCGGATGCCAGCGCGCGAGCGTCATGAGCCCGCGCCCCGGGCCGACCTCGAGGAACACGCGGTCGGGCGCCTGCGCAAGCGCCCGGATGCCGTCGTCGAAGCGCACGGCGCGGCGCACGTGCGCGACCCAGTAGTCGGGATCGGTCGCCTGGCGCTCTTCGATCCACGTGCCCGTCACGTTCGACAGATAAGGGATGCGGGGCGGGGCGAGGCGCACCGTCCCGAGCGTGCGCGCAAAGTCGGCCAGCATCGGCTCCATCATGCTCGAGTGAAACGCGTGCGACGTGCGCAGGC
>JAFGNC010000343.1 GCA_016927175.1 Gammaproteobacteria bacterium
AGGAGGGGGCGCCGCTGGCGGAGCCCGGCTCCTACGAGGTCGTCTCCGAGCCCGCCTTCGGCTCGCCCGGCCACGTCCTCTTCCGCCCGGCCGATCTCGACGCCTTCCCGGACGAAGACTCTTTGCCCGTGGTGGCGTGGGGCAACGGCGGCTGCGCGATCGACAGCACGCGCTATGGCGGCTTCCTTTCGACAATCGCGTCGCACGGCTTCCTGGTGCTCGGGACAGCCGCCGCGGAAGGCGCGGCCGACGCGGCGCCGGCACGCGGGCAGCAGGGCGGCCCGCGCCGCCAGGCGACGGCCGACGACCTGCGCGCCGCGCTCGACTGGGCCGAGGCCGAGGCCGAGCGCAGCGGCTCGCCGCTCGAGGGCAGGATCGCGACGGACCTGATGGCCGTCATGGGCCAGTCTTGCGGCGGGTTTCTGTCGATCAGCCTCGGCGCGGACCCCCGGGTCGACACGATCGGCGTGTTCAACTCCGGCGTGTCGCCGCGGAACGCGGGCGCTCCGCCGTCGCCTTTCCCGAGCACGGACGCGCTCGACGACCTGCACGGCCCCGTGCTGCTGATCAACGGGCACGAGCGCGACTTCATGATGGACGAGTCGGCCGCGAACTTCGACGCTATCGACCATGTTCCCGTTTTCTACGGCGCCCGGCACGACGCGGGCCACACGGCCACGGTGTTCCACCCCGGCGGCGGCGAGTTCGCCAACGTCGCGTCGAGCTGGCTCAGATGGACGCTGAAGGGCGACGCGGAAGCCGGCGCGATGTTCGTCGGCGACGACTGCGGGCTCTGCACGAATCCGAGCTGGGAGACGCAGTCGAAGGGCCTCGAGTGACCCTGTCGGAGTGACCGATGATCGGAAGAATCACCGCCGCGTGCCTGCTTTTCTCGGTCGCCGCAAGCGTCTGCGCCCAGGCCCCGCAGCCTCCGGACCAGGCGGACGCCGTGTGCACGCGCGCCGATCTCCAGGCCGCCGTCGACAGCTATGTCGAGGCACAGCGCGCGGGTGACGTGTCGAAGATGGCTCTGGCCGACGAAGCCGTTTTCGTCGAAAACATGGCGGAGGTCGGCGACGGAGAGGGGCTGTGGAACACGGCGCTGCCGATCGCGCTGTCGCGCAGCTTTCTCGACCCGACCCGCTGCAAGACGTTCAGTGAGGTCATCGTGACGGAGGGCGACCACCAGTACGTCGTCGGCACGCGGCTGTACGTGGACGGCGGCGAGGTCATTCGGGTCGACAGCCTCGTCACGGACGAAGGGGACTGGCTCTTCAACGCCAACGCGTATCTGAAGTACTCGAGCGCGGAGGACTGGAGCGCCCCGGCGCAGGACCAGCGGACGCCGGCGCAGCAACTGATCAACGCCGCCAACAGTTACCTCGATCTTTTTTCCGACAAGTTCGTCGACGTGCCGTGGGGCACGCCCTGCGCGCGGCTCGAGGGCGGCGCCTATACGAACCGCGACGGCGATCCGAACGCGAGCTGCGAGGTCGGCATTCCGCCGGGCGTGCTGTACATCGTGAACCGCGACTACCTGGTCGACGAGGAGCAGGGCGTGGTCAACGTCTACTGCCGCTTCGGCGACAGCAGGACGGGCATGCCGGACTCGCACACTTTCCGGCTCGTGGACGGCGAAATCACGCACGTGCACACGCTGAGCGTCAACCTGAATCCCGACCGCCCCTCGCCCCAAGCGGACGATAACGGCGCGATTCTTCGCTAGGGACGCTCTGCACAAGCCCCCGGCGCGCCGCCGAGGCCGCTCCACTTCCTCCCATGCGCCAACGAGAGGCGGAGCGCTTCCTGTCCGCTCCCTGCCGGTGCGCGCGACCGCCCCGCCCCGCCGCGCCGATCGATGTTTAGTTAAGCGAAGCAGCTTGAATTTCAAGCGGTTGCGGGCTTCCGGCCGCGCCGGGCCGCTGCTGGCACACCTGTTGCACCTGTACTGCGGCAGGAGATTCGAGGACGAAGCTCCGCGAGGACCAAGGGCGGTCTGCCCGAACGACCGGTGAGCACCCGCAACGATTGCGGCATCGCTCGCCGGCCGAGCGACAACAGAGCTTTCAGATGCAGACATCCCATGGAGGAAAACCAAATGGTCCATTCGACACGACACTTCACTCTCCTCGCGGCAGCCGTCTTCGCGACCGCGATCGGCAACTCCGGCAGGTCGCTCGCGGCCGAAGCGAGCTACGAGATGACGGCCTATGTCGAGAGTCTCAGCGGCAGGCGCGCGGCGTCCGGCGACTACGGCGGCGCGATCGAGTACGCATCGCGACGCGCCGCGGTCCGCGATCCCGAAACGCGCCTGATCGAAAGCACGAGCCTGTGCGTGGCGTACACGATGACCGGCAGCTTCGACGAGGCGCACGCAGCATGCGAGGACGCGCTCGAGTCGGCGCAGCGCGTAGACGACCGGGCATCGCACATGACGTTCCGCAGCGAAAGCGAAACCGCCCGGGCGATGTCGAATCGCGGAGTGCTGAAAGCCGTCACAGGCGACATGGCGGGTGCCGAAGACGATTTCCGAGCGGCGAGCACCATGAGCGGGGGCTCGAACGCTTCCGGTCGAAACCTCGCCCATCTCGAGGGCGCGGTTGCCGACCGCCTGGCTATGGCACAGAGCAGTGAATGACGCGAGAGGAGGTGATCTGACGAGCTGAAGTTCCGACGACGTGGTCGAGCGGTGCCGGGAGCTCCTCTCCCCCGGCTCCCGGCACCCTCGACATCTGCTTCCCGCGACGAGCGGCGCCCGCGCGGCGCGGTCCCGGCCGCGGGTTTGCGAGTGACTCCGCCGCAGGGGCGTGCGGCGGACGGCCGGGAGACCTGCCGCACGCGTAGCCGTCCCGCCTTCCCGTTTCGACACCCGCATGGCAGCATGCTCGGCCGTTCGACCCGGGATTTCGCTGTTGAGCACCAGGACCGCACCGGCTGCGGCCGTCGGGCCGCGCACGGCCTATCTGCTTGCGGCCGCGAGCATGATCATTTACTCGAGCCCGCCTGTCGTCACTCGCGCCGTCAGCGTGGGGGTGCCGCCCCTCGCGCTGTCGTTGTCGCGCTGGGCGATCGCGCTCGTGATCCTGCTGCCGTGGGCGTCGCGCCGGCTGCCCGCCGAATGGCCGAAGCTGAAGTCGACTCTGCCGTCGCTGGTCCTGCTCGCAGCATTCATGATCGTCGGCAGCACCCTGTCGGTCATCGCCGTCTATTACACGACGGCAACGAATGCCGTGCTCGTCAACGCCAGCCAGCCGGCGATCACGGCGACGCTTGCCTGGCTGATCGCCGGCGCGCGCCTGAGTCCCGCGCAGCGCCTCGGCATCGCCTGCGCCTTCACGGGCATCGTCGTCATGATCGCGAGAGCCGATCTCGGCGTGCTGCTCGGCCTCGATCTGAACGTCGGCGACCTGATCATGCTGGGAGCCGTGGCAGGCTGGTCGACGTATGCCGTGCTGCTGCCGCGCCGGGATTACGCGCCCGACGGCCTCGTGCTGATGTTCCTGATCTCGCTGACCGGCACGATCTTTCTGTTGCCGGCCTATCTGATCGAGGCGGCTCGGGTCGGCTCCTTCGAGCTGACGGGAGACGTCGTCGCCGCGATGCTGTATCTGTCGATCTTCCCGTCGCTGCTCGCGACTTTCTCCTGGAACGCCGCGATTCGCGCCGTCGGAGCGAACAGAACGGCGATCTTCGTGAACCTGATCCCGATCTCGGGCGCCGTTCTCGCGATGGTCTTCCTCGGCGAACGGCTGTACGCGTATCACCTGGCCGGAGCGGCCTTCGTCTTCGCCGGCATCTGGCTGGCTCTGCGGCGACGCTAGCCATTCGCGGCATGCGTGCCCTCGCGATTCCTGCTATAAAAGATCTCTCCATGCCTCCAAGCCTCCACGCACGCGAGAGGTGCCGATATGCCGCAGGAATCTCGAGCCGTCGGCGCGGCCGCGGAAGGCAGCGATCGGTTCGACGGCGAAGCCGTCCGGCGAATCCTGGAGCGCGCCGCCAGGGAGCAGCATCGCCTGAACGAGGCGCTGGCCGATTCCTACTCACTCGATGAGCTCGAGGAGATGGCCGCCGAAGCGCGGATCTCGCCCGAGGCCCTGCGCAACGCGATCGAGGCTGAGACCGATGCGATCGAGGCGCAGAGCGCGCTCGAGGGCTGGGGCGCTCGAGCCGCGGGCACCGGGGGAGGCCGCGCGCGGGCGTGGCTCGCCGCGGTGGAGCGCCGGTTGCCCGGCCGCACTCCGGCTGCCAGACGCCTGATGCTGACGTGCACGGGCGGCGTCGCCGCCGCCGGGCTGCTGTTTGCTTTTCCGGTGATCGCAGAGACGCTGTTGTGGGCGGTACTGCTGGCGCTGATCCTGTTTTCCGTGCTGGTGCTGCTCGGCCTGTCCCCGTTTTGACCGGTGATGCTTCGATGAACGTGCTGATGCGCCGGGCCGCTGCCGTGTGTGCCGTAACGCTGGCGGTTTCCGCCGCCCCGGCTCAATCGCCGGGTGACGGCGCGGTCGGCCCGCGGCTGCCGGCAGAGCTGCGCGCGCTGCTGATCGAGGAAATGCGCGCGGTGCTCGACGCGAGCGGGAACATCCTCGACGCGCTCGTGCGCGGGCAGGACGAGCGCGTGGCCGAGAGCGCGCAGGCGATCCACGACAGTTTCATCATGGCGCGGCAAATGACGGAGGCGGATCGTGAAGCGCTGCACGCGGCCGTGCCGCACGAGTTCATCGAGCGTGACGAGGCGTTCCACGAGCTGAGCCTGAGCCTTGCCGAAGCGGCGCGTGCCGGCGACCGGCCGCGCCAACGGGAGCTGTTCGCCGACATGCTCGAGGCTTGCGTCGACTGCCACACCGCGCACGCGACGGACCGCTTCCCGGAGCTGGCGGAGGAAGCGCAAGCCGGCCGAGCGGCGCCGGCGGAATAGCTCGCCGGCGGACCGCGGGCAGCGGAATCGCTATACTCGACGTGGCACGGGCGCTCTCGGCCCGGCAGGCAGCGCCCGTGCCGGGCATCGGCACAAAGCGGGTGCGCGGCACGACCCGGTCGTACAACGCGTGCGGTGGAGATCACTCGCATGACAAAAGCACTTCCCGCCTACCTCCTCCTGCTGCTTACGGCAGCGCTGTTCGGCATCGTCTACGCCGAGGCCGATACCGAAGAGAGGCAGGTGGAATCGTTCTCGAAGCTCAGGGTCCAGAACGGCGTCGACGTGCATCTGACGCAGGCGGATCGGGAAGCACTGAGGATCGAGGTCGACGGGATAGGAATCGAAGACGTCGTCACCGAGGTCGTGGACGACGAGCTCCGCATCACCCGTGCCGGCGGAGCGCTCGGCCGTTTCCTGTCGACGGGCCGCGTCAGCGCGTACATCGACTTCGTGCGACTGTCTGACATCGAGGTCTCGGGCGGGTCGGACGTTCGCGGCCGAAGCACGATCGAAGCGGACGAGCTGCGCGTCGTCGCATCCGGCGGCAGCGACGTTCGTCTCACCGTCGATGCGTCTCAGCTCGAGTTCAGGCTGAGCGGCGGCTCGGATCTCGACGTCGAGGGCCGGGCCGACGACCTGAGCGTCGACGCGAGCGGCGGCAGCGACGTCTCGGCCGGCAGGCTTCGGGCGCAACGGGCGAGCGTGCGTGTATCGGGCGGATCCGACGCGTCGGTCAACGCCGCGGCTCGGGTAGACATCGAAGCGAGCGGAGGCAGCGACGTCGACGTCCACGGCGACCCCCGCGACAGAACGGTGGACACCGATCGCTCTTCAGACGTGACATGGAAGTGACCGCCGCCGGCGCAACGTGACTTCCGGCTCCGTGCCGCACATAATCCGCTCGTCTTCACACGCGAGGGCGCCAAGATGCCTTGGTGGGGATGGATCATCATCGGTGTGCTGCTGCTCGGCGCCGAGCTTCTGGCGGTCGACGCGCAGTTCTACCTGATCTTCATCGGCGCGGCGGCCCTCATCGTCGGTCTCGGCGACATTGCCGGGCCGGAGCTGCCGGCCTGGGTGGAATGGCTGGCCTTCGCAGCCCTTTCCGTCCTGTTGATGTTCACGCTCCGCAGGCATCTGTACGAGAAGCTGCGCAGTCGGCCGGCCCTCGACGTGGAGAACGACGTCGGCCGTCTGGTCTCGCTGGCGGAGGACCTTGCGCCCGGCAGGTCCTGCCGGGCCGAATACCGCGGCTCGCACTGGACGGCAATCAACATCGGTAATCGCGTGATCCCGAGGGGCGGCAGCGCCCGCATCGAATCCGTGGACGGGCTGACGTTGCAGGTGACCGGCGTCATGGTCGAGGAGTAGGGGGGAATTCATGGACCAGTACGTCGTGCTGTGGGTCGCGGCCGCGATCACGATTCTCGCCGTCGTCGTCATCGCGAAGACGGCGGTCGTCGTGCCGCAGCAAAGCGCTTATATCGTCGAGATGCTTGGCAAGTACAGCCGTACGCTGTCCGCGGGATTTCACATCCTGATACCGTTCGTCGAGCGGATCGCCTACAAGCACAGCCTGAAGGAGCAGGCCGTCGACATCGCAGAGCAGGTCTGCATCACGAAGGACAACGTGCAGGTCGGCATCGACGGCGTGCTGTATCTGCAGGTGCTCGATCCCGCCCGCGCGTCCTACGGCATCGCCGACCACACCTTCGCGATCTCGCAGCTCGCCCAGACGACGCTGCGCAGCGAGATCGGCAAGATCGACCTCGACCGGACCTTCGAGGAGCGCGCGACGATCAACGCAAACGTCGTCAGCGAGCTCGACAAGGCCTCCGAGCCGTGGGGCGTCAAGGTGCTGCGCTACGAGATCAGGAACATCAATCCGCCCGAGGACGTGCTGCAGGCGATGGAGAAGCAGATGCGTGCCGAGCGCGAGAAGCGCGCCGTGATCCTGAACTCCGAAGGCGAGCGCGACGCCAAGATCAACCAGGCGGAAGGCGACAAACAGCGCGTGATCAAAGCGTCCGAGGCTGCAAGGCAGCAGCAGATCAACGAAGCGGCCGGCGAAGCCGAAGCGATCCTGGCCGTGGCCAGAGCCACTGCCGAGGGGCTGAAGGTGATCGGCGAGGCCGTCAACGGCCAGGGCGGTCTCGAGGCGATGCAGCTGCGCATCGCGGAGGACTACGTGCGCCAGTTCGGCCACCTCGCCAGGAACGCGAACACGCTCGTCGTGCCGGCGAATCTGAGCGACGTCGCCGGCATGATCTCGCTTGCGACCCGTGTGTTCGGCGACGGCAAGCCGCCCGCTCCGGACAAGACGCCCGCGCCGGTCGTGCCGCACCCTACCGGGCTCGCGAGCTGAAGCCGCAGCACGTTCGAGCCGCAGCACGAAGAGGCACGCCAGTATGCGCAGACGAGATTTCGTCAGCTTCGCCGTCGGCGCCGGATTCGCGGCGGCGGCGGGCCCGCTGTCCGCGCAGGGCCCGCGGAGGTTCACCGCGCGGCTCGGTTGGGTGCCGATCAGCGGCGCCGAACGCGCTGACGTCGCCGGACGCGGATCGGCCGCGGCGACGCTGTCGCGTTCCCGGCTTTCGATCACGGGCTCTTTCGAGGGATTGCCGGCCGCGGCGACGGCCGCGCGCCTGCACCAGGGCGTCGCCACCGGCGCGCGAGGGCCCGCGATCGCCGACCTCGAGATCACGCGCGCCGATCACGGCGACATCGAAGGCGAGGTCGAGCTCGACGCCGAGCAGATCGCTGCGCTGCGCGCAGGCTTCCTCTATGTCCAGGTGCATGCCGAAGGCAAAGGGGTGCCCGAGGACGGCAGCGTGCTGTGGGGCTGGCTGATTCCGGCAGACCGGGCCCGCTGATCCGCGGCGGTTCACGAAGCTCATCGAGCGCTGAACGAATCGGCGCCGAAAACAAGAGGCCGCAGACAAGTGCAACTCGACTACCGCCATCTCCTTCCTGCCGCCGCCGGCGTTCTGCTGCTCCACGCCGCGCCCGCGCTGTCGTTCACGGAGGAGCAGGCCGCCGCCGGCCGCGCCGCGTATCAGCAGCACTGTCTGACCTGCCACGGCCCGAACCTGCGCCAGCTTCCGAACGCGCTGCTCGGAGGGCCGGAGTTCGTCGGGCGCTGGGGCAGCCGTGCCGCGAACGAGCTGCTCGCAGCCGCGCGCTCGACGATGCCGCCGGACGACCCGGGCGGGCTGCCGGTCGAAACCTACTCCGGCATCGTCGCGTTCCTGCTGCAGGCGAACGGCGGCACCGCGGATACGGAGCCGCTGACCGCGGACACGACGACGCCGGTCGGCGAGGGCCTGACCGGCGAGGTCACCGCGCTGCCCGCGCTCGCCGGCGCCGCGGCGCCGCCCGGCCCCACCGGCGTCACGGTCGCCGGCACCGTGCAGGGTTTCGAGCCGGTCACGGACGAGATGCTGCTCGACCCGCCGGCAAGCGACTGGCTCATGCTGCGCCGCGATTACAGCGCCACGAGCTTCAGCCCGCTGACCGAGATCACACCCGACAACGCGCGCCGGCTGCAGCTCGCATGGATCTGGCCGATGCGCGACGGAGGCACGAACCAGCCCGCGCCGCTCGCGTACGACGGCACGCTCTACCTCGCCAACACGGGCGGCATCGTGCAGGCGCTCGACGCGCGCACCGGGGATCTGATCTGGGAACACCGTGTCGGCGCCGAGATTGCGCCGCGCGGCCTCGCGCTGTACCGCAACATGCTGATCTTCCAGAGCGCCGCCGCGTGGGCCCTTCGCCCGCAGGACGCCCACCTGATCGCGCTCGACGCGCGCACGGGCGAGACGATCTGGAACGTGCGGATGCCGGACGTCTACGCGACGAACAGCGGCCCGATCGTCGCGAACGGCCTGATCATTCAGGGCATGGGCACCTGCACGGTCTACGAGGACAACAAGTGCTTCATCAGCGCCTACGACCCGGAGACCGGCGAGCAGCGTTGGCGCTTCAGGACCATCGCGCTGACCGGCGAGCCGGGCGGCGACACGTGGGGCGGACTGCCGGATCTGTATCGGGCGGGCGGCGAGGCGTGGATCACGGGCAGCTACGACCCCGAGCTGAATCTGACCTACTGGGGCACGGCGCAGGCGAAGCCGTGGATGCCCGCGAGCCGCGGCATGGACGCCCGCGACGTCGCGCTCTACACGAGCTCGACGCTTGCGATCGACGCGAGCACGGGCGAGCTCGCGTGGTACTACCCGCATGCGCCGGGTGAAGCGTTCGATCTCGACGTGGTCTTCGAGCGCGTGCTCGTCAACGGTGCCGGCGATCAGAAGTGGGTGCTGTCCGTCGGCAAGGACGGCGTGCTGTGGAAGCACGACCGAAGAACGGGCGAGTATCTCGGGCATGTCGAGACGGTTTTTCAGAACGTCTGGGCGAGCTTCGACCGCGAGACCGGCCGGCCGCAGTACCGCCAGGACATCATCGAGCACGAGGTCGGTGAGTGGATCGACGGCTGCCCGAGCACGGCGGGCGGCAAGAACTGGCCGGCGATGAGCTTTCACGCACCTTCCCGGCAGCTGATCATCCCGCTGAGCCAGAGCTGCGTGTCGCTGCGCGCGCAGGCCATCGAGCAGCGGCCCGGCGGGGGCAGCGGCGGCGGTGCCGACCGCAGGTTCTACGAGATGCCGAACACGAACGGCAACGTCGGCAAGCTCGGCGCATTCGACGTCGACACGCTCGAGGAAACCTGGTCGCTCGAGCAGCGCGCTTCGTTCCTGACGTCGGTGTTGTCTACGGCCGGAGGCGTCGCATTCGCCGGCGATCTCGATCGCAGCTTCAAGGCGGTCGACGTCCGCGACGGCCGCGTGGTCTGGGAGACGCGGCTCGCGACGTCGGTGCAGGGCTTCCCGATCAGCTTCGAAGTGGACGGCAGGCAGTACGTCGCGGTCGCGACCGGGCTCGGCGGTGGCAGCCCGCGGGGCGTCCCTGCGACCATCACGCCGGAGATCCACGTTCCGGACCGGGGGCACGCGCTGTACGTGTTCGCGCTGCCGGAGGAATGAGCGGCGCGAAGAGGCGGCACGGCGGCGGCCGACGCCGCTACTCGAACTCGTACAGCGTGAATGACGTGCCGGGCGGCGCCTCGATGATCAACGTGCAGGATTCCCGATCCTCGGGCAGCGTCCATTCCACGCCGAGCGCCCATGTCAACGGTCGAGCTCGCCCGTTGCAGTCGAGCTCCAGCGCGCCGATCTCTCCGTAAAGCTGGGCAATCGTAAACGTTCCATACGAGAGCTCGTGACGCCAGGGCTCGCGGCCGATGCGGACCTCGGTCATTCGCTTCGCGCCATAGGGCAGCGATGCGTCGCCGGCCGTTATCTCCTGTGAGAAAGTGGATGCCGGCGATGATGCCCGTAACGTATCCGCGTCGAGTGCCTGCTCGAGGGTGGAGATCCGAATCAGAAGACGCCGCAGCTGCGGATCCTCGGTCATCAGTCGCCGCATCTCTGCGTCGAGCAGACGGCCCTTGTGGAGGGCTCGGCCGAAGTGTGCACCCGGAGGCGGTGCCTGGCTGCCCTGCCATGCGAGCACCGTATCTCTCCCGATGTCCGTCAGCGCCTGGCGCCAGAGGTCGGGCTGACAGATGCGCCGGGGCAACCGTGACCCGATGACCGGTTCCTGGCGGCAATGGATGTCGAAATCGTCGTCGCTGTTGATTTCGTTGAAGCGCTCGTAGAACGCGTCCTCTGCCTGCCTGATCTGCACTCTCAGTGCCGCGCGTGTGCGTCCGCGGACGACGATTTCCTCGTCGACGGCCGTGGTTGCCTCGACATCGGTTCCCGCCGGGGCGCTCTGCTGAGCGAGCGCGTCGGCGCAGAGGGCGCCGGCGCAGTAGGCCGCGGTAAAGATGATGCCCCGTCCGATTCCAGTCAGCATGTGAACTGCCGGCCACGAGATGGTCCTGATGGTACTACATCGACTCCGGCTTCATCGCGAGTCGCAGCCGTGACCCTCGCTCTCGCGTGCGCCGGGTGTGCGGTAAGATGGCCGCGGCCCGACCTCGGCTCACCACCGATAGATAAAGAATCAAGGTTTGAATCGCCCGCCGCGCAGAAAGCTTCGCCGGGTCTTCGTCCAGGCGCATCTGTGGCTGGCGCTGGCGCTCGGTCTCTACATCGTCGTGATCTCGTTGTCGGGCAGCGCCGTGGTCTTCAGGAGCGAGATCACGCGGTGGGCCGTGCCTTTCGAGGTGCCGTCGACGGACGGGGAGCGTCTGACGGGCGAAGCGCTGATGCAGGCGCTCGGCGAGGTCTATGCCGATCACAGGGTTCTGCGCTTCAACGAGTCGCCGCGGCCGAGCCGTCCCGTCGCCGTGCTGCTCGAGCGGGACGGCGCCGAGCACGGCAGGCTGTTCGATCCGTACGCGCGGGCGGACATGGGGGAGAGCTACCCGGTCACCGTCCGGGTCGTCGAGTGGCTCGTGGCACTGCACGACGATCTGCTTGCGGGCGACACGGGCCGGCGAGTCAACGGGATCGCCGGCGCTCTCGTGCTGATCCTGGTGCTGACGGGAGCCGTGATCTGGTGGCCCGGCCCGCATCGCTGGAAACAGAGCCTGTATGCGACGCCGTCGAAACCGCGTTTCGCGTGGCATCTGCACAGCGCCGTCGGATTCTGGGCGCTGCTGTTGCTCGCGAACTGGGCTCTGACCGGCGTCTACATGGCGTTCCCGGCGCCGTTCGAAGGCCTGATCGACTGGCTCGATGCGAATCCCGACGATTTCGAGCGGCCGGGCGAAGGCCTGCTTCGCCTTCTGACGACGGCCCACTTCGGGCGCTTCGGCGGGCTCGAGGTCCGCATCGCGTGGGCGGTGCTGGGCCTCGCGCCGGTGCTGCTGTTCTGCACGGGCGTTCTGCTGTGGTATCGCCGCGTGCTGCGGCCCCGGCGCAGGCGCCGCTCCGCTCTGATATAGGCGTGTGCGCGTTCCGCGGCGCAGGCGCCGCTCGGCCCTGATTAAGGCGAGTGGTGCGTTTCCTCGCAGGCGCCGCTCCGCCTGACGCCGGCGAAGGCTTCCCGGCGCGTTTCGGCACTTGCGCCCGGGGCGGGCGCCGGAGGGGGGTTGCATCCTGTAGTAGGATGTAGCCCGTTGAAGCCGAAGGAGTATCAGCCGCGTCATGGCCGTCGTTTCCGAGCAAACCATAGGCGATCACCTCGACTTTCTGGTCATGCAGCCGGACCACGAGCAGGCCGTCGTGCGGGATCTGGTGTTCGCCGTGCTGGCCTTCAACAAGCAGTCACGCGGCGAGCCGCTCCAGGTCAGCTTTCCGCTGTATACGGAACGGAAGGTCACCGGCCGCGGCGCGCTCGGCCCCTGCGTCAGGATCACCGGGCCCGCGGAGAAGCTCTACGTCATGACGCTGCGCTACGAAGTGGCGGCGCACCTGCGCGCGGGCAGGGTCATGACGCTGGTGCGGGACCGAGTCGTCGTCGAGGCGGGCCGCAACGAGCGCTTCACGCTGCTGTCGTCGGCCTCGGCCCCGCAGGTCTCGCTGGTCAAGCCGGCGCAGCCGCGGCCGCTGATCCTCGCCGGCCACTCGAGGCTGATCGAGACCGCCGGGGAGCTCGGCGTCGCGATCCGTGACGAGGCGGCATTCGTCGAGAGATCGGAAACCGAGATCGCGACCGACGGCGAGGTCGACCTGCTGGGCTTCTCCGACCGCAGGACGGTGCCCGTTCTGAAGTAGGCGGAATGCCGGCGGAACGGCGTCCGTAGCCGCTCGCATCCCGGCCGCAGAGGGTTTTCCTGAATGGGAATCGTTCAGGAAATCCCTCTGCGGAGGCGGTCTGCAGCATCCCGGGCACGGCTTTCGGGCTGCACCCGATTCAATTGATATTCGAACCCGAGTGCCGAAGCGCCGTCTACTGCGCCCGCAACGCGTCCACCGGATCCCCCTTCGCCGCGCGCCGCGCGGGCAGGAAGGCTGCGGTGCAGGCCGTGACGAGCAGCACCGCGGCCGCGGCCATGAACGTGAAGGGATCGATCGGCGCGACCCCGAACAGCAGCCCCTGCAGCCCGCGGGCGGCGAGCGCGGCCGCCCCGAGCCCGAGCGCGAGGCCGATCCCGGTGATCCACAACGTCTGCCGAAACACCATTGCGACGAGCCGCGAATACGTGGCGCCGAGCGCGACCCGGATGCCGATTTCATGCGCGCGCCGCTCGACCGTGAACGAGACGGCGGCATAGATGCCGACAGCGGCGAGCACCAGCGCGAGGAGCGAGAACCCGTTCAGCAGCGAGACCAGGGTGCGCGCCGAATCGAGCGAGCCCGTGACGTGCTCGTCGAGCGGGAACTGACTGATCACCGGGAGCGACGGCCGGACGTCGGTCAGCGCGTGCCGCAGCGCGCTGCCGAGCACGGCAGAGTCGCCGGAAGTCCTCGCGACGACGCTGAACGCCGCCGAAGGCAGCTGCTCGATCGGGTAGTAGATCATCGGCGTCGGCGGCTCCGTCACGTCGGCCACCTTCACGTCGGCCACGACGCCGACGACCTGCCGCCATGCGTCCGGTGCGTCCTGCGGTCGCACGCGCCCGCCGACCGGTTCGCTGCCGGTCCAGTAGAGCCCGGCGGCCGCTTCGTTCACGACGGCCACGATCGGCGCGTCGGCGTGATCCGTCGCCGCGAATGTCCGGCCCGACAGTAGCGCAATGCCCATCGTCGGGAAGTACTCGCGGCTCACGAACGCGACGGGCAGCTCGACCGCCTCCGTGCCGACGCGAGGGGTGTAGCCCTCGATGATCGTCGTCGTCGAGAAGCCGCGCGGCTGCACCGGCAGGCGCGTCGTCACCGCGGCGCGCTCGACGCCCGGCAGTGCCGACACGCGCTCCAGGATACGGGCCGTGACGGCGCGTACTTCGTCCTGCGGCACGCCGCCGCGCGCGAGGTTCGTGCCGATCACGGCGATGCGCTCTGCGTCCACGCCGACGTCCACACGCTCCGCGTTCGCGAGGCTGCGCGCCATGAGCCCGGTCGCCACGACGAGCACGACGGACAGCGCCACCTGCGCCGCGACCAGGCCGCCGCGCAGCCACGACAGCCTTGCGCCGGCGGACAGACTCCGCCCCTCGTCGCGAAGCATGGACGAGACGTCGCCGCGCGCCGTGCGCAGAGCCGGAGCCAGACCGAACAGCACGCCCGTCACGAGGGCCGCGAGCGCGCCGTACACGACGAGCCGGTGATCGAAGCGCACGTCGATGCCCCCGTTGGGCGCGTCGAGCGGCAGCATGTTCCACAGTCCCACGGACCATGCGGCCACGGCGAGGCCTCCGGCGCCGCCGAGCGCGGCGAGCAGCAGCGCCTCGACGAGCAGCAGCCGCGCCACGCGGGTCCAGCCGGCGCCGAGTGCCGCGCGCACCGCCATCTCCGGCCCCCGCGTCATGCCGCGCACCAGGAACAGGTTCGCGAGGTTGCTGCACGCGAGCAGCAGTACCAGCGCGGCGAGCACGAGCAGGCTTGCAGTCGATGCGAAGACCATGTCGTCCACCATCGGATGGAACCGCACGTCGTCGTAGGCGAAGACCGTGATGCCGCGCCCCGCGTCGAGGTCCGGATAGGCCTCGGCGTGCCGACGCGCGAGAGCGTCCATGGCGGCCTGCGCCCGGGGGAGGCCGACGCCCGGCGCCAGGCGCGCGACGACCTGGTACCAGTGGTCCTGGCGACGCTCCAGGTTCGCGACGCGGAAGGTTCCGCCTATCGGCGTGCTCGAGATCGACAGCCAGAAGTCTGTAATGACGGCGCCGGCCTGGCCGTTGAAACCGACCGGGCCGACGCCGATGATCGTGATCGATTGATTGTTCAGACGTACCGTGCGTCCGACGACGTCCGGGTCCGCGCCGAACCGCGTGCGCCACGCCCGGTGGCTCACGACCGCGACCATGTCGGCGCCGACGTCGTCGTGCTCCCGCCCGAACCAGCGGCCCCGCGACGGGGCGAGGCCCAGCACGGCGAAGTAGCTCGCAGTCGCGTATTCGACGGCCACCCGCTGAGGCCCGTCGGCCGTGTCCCAGATCGCGTCGGCCGCGTTCACGGCGGCGACGTCCGAGAAGACGTCGGTTTCGGCCGCCATGTCCCGATACGCCGGGAAGGACGTGGCGGCGGGACGCCCGTCGTCGGAATCCTGGTAGACGTGCACGACGCGGTCGGGGTCGGCAACCGGTGCGGGCCTGAACAGCGTGGCGTCCACGAGGTTGAACACCGCGGCGTTCAGGCCGATGCCGGCCGCGAGGATCACGGCGGCAGAGAGGGTGAACAGCGGCGTGTTCCAGAGCCGCCGGACGGCGTAGCGAAGGTCCTGAAGCAACGATGACATGGCGTGCGTCCCCGACGAGGATGCCGATGCTACGCAATGAACGTGCCAGCGGCGCGCGGCGTGCAACGCCTTGATTCGCCTCGCGTGCGAAGCGGACGCCCGCGGCGGCGGCTTGAGGCGCGTTCCGCTGCCGCACGCCGGGTCCCGGTTCCGGGACCCGGCCCTCACGGCCTACGTCAGCAGCCAGCCGCCGTCGATGACGAGGTTGATTCCGTTGACGCCTTTGTTCGTGAACAGGAAGTCGACGGCGCCGACGATGTCTTCCGTCGTCGCGAGGCGCCCGCCGGGCGTGCGCTGCTCGATCCTGGCGATGGCCTCGCGTTTGTCCCTCCACGCCGGGCTGTCGGAGATGATGCCGGGATGCACAGCGTTGAAACGCACCGGCGCGAGCTCCACGGCCAGCGTGCGGATCAGGCTGCTGACGGCGCCGTTGACCGTCGTGATCGACGTCGAGCCGGGGTAGGGCCGCTGGCTCGCGAGGCCGCCGAACAGCACGGCCGACGCGCCCGCGCCCATGCGCGGGAAGAGCGTGTGCGCGACCTCGGCGTAGCCGATCAGCTTCATCGTCACGATGCGCCGCGCGCGGGCGATGTCGTAGTCGCGGGCGCTGTTGTAGTCGCGCTCGATCGCGACGAGCGCGAGCCTGTCGACGTGCCCGATATCGGCGAGCGCGGCTCCGATCGTCTCCGGCTCCGCGATGTCGACGGCGATGCCGCGCACGTTGTCGCCGATCTCCGCCGCGACGGCCGCGGTGCGCCCGGCGTCGCGGCCCGTGATCACGACCTGGCAGCCGCGGTCCGCGTGGAATTTCGCGACCGCATGCCCGATCCCGCCCGTGCCGCCGATCACGACGACGCTCTGCGCCGTGCCGGCCGTAGCGGTGCCGCTCATCGTGAGACTCCTTCCCGCTCGAGCTGCTCGGCCAGGTACTCCCAGTCACGCGCGAAGCGGTACGAGTTTCGCGCCGGCGGCTGCGGCGACTGCGTCTCGAGCCAGCGCACGGTGCCGCTGCTGCGGTTGTAGAACGCATGCGTGCAGCCGACGCCCGCCCACAGGAAGTCGCCGGGCTTCATCAGGTACTTCGCGTCGTCGGCCCAGGCCTCGACCTCGCCGTGCATGATGAAGTAGGCCTCCTCGAGCGGATGGTCGTGCGGATGGGCGTTCGCGTTCGGCTCGTACTCCACCATGAACATCGTGTGCAGGGCCGCGTCGAGCCGCTGGTCGACCAGCATCTTCAGCGAGATGCCGCTGTAGACGAGGAGCGCCGTCGCCATGCTGGCCGACACTTTCGGCGCGTCCTTCCTGAGGCCGGTCCGCAGCGCGTCGACCTTGATGTCGTCGTCCGCCATGCGGAACAGATGCCGCGACGACGGATCCCGTATGTCGAGGTCCGCGATCGCGACGTCCGGCGGGGGCCCGAGGAAATACGTGTCGTCGGCGAAATTCTCGCCCTTCGGGCACGGCGCGTTCATGTCGATCCAGCGCGCCGTGCCGCTGTCCGGCCCGAGCCACGCGTGCTTCATGCCGACCGGGATCAACCCGCACGCGCCGGGGGCGAGGCGGTAGCCGCGCCCGTCCAGGATCAGCGTCGGATGGCCCGACAGGACGTAGAAGCTTTTCTCGAACGACAGAATCTGCAGATCGAACCGGCCGCCGGCGTCGAGCTCGCACAGCCCCCAGCCCGAGTGCACGGCGCCGACGGATCGATCGGACAGCGAGAAGCGCCGGTAGCCGGATGCGTGCCGCGGGAACGCCGGCGTCGGCTCGATGCTTTCGGCACGAATGAAGTGATGCATTTGATGAAACTCCGCTGGACAAGGAGATACCTTAGACCGCGGCCTTCCGATGTCAAACGCGTGCGGCGCCGGAGCGACAGCAGCGGCTGTGCCGCCCTTGATCACGCCGGCGCCGCGAGTCACGCCGGCGCCGCGAATACGTCATTCTGCCGCTTCGCAGACGAACTCGCCGGTTCTGAACGGATCCCCCCGCCAGCCGCAGACGCGCTGATAGCCCGATTCAAACTCGCCCGCCCACTCGTAGGCGGGTTCGATGGGCTCGGCAGGTTCTCCCCGCGAGAAGCTGGCTGCATCGTCGACGTTGCCGGTGCCGTCGTAGCGCGCGACGGCCGGATACGGGTAGACCGGGCGGCTGCGCGTGACCGCGCCGTCCCGCTCGGTCCACGCGGTGACCCCCTCCGGCGCGGCGTCCCGCTCGACCCAGTCCATGACCGGCGTCAGAAAGTCGAAGCGGTCGAAGTCGCCGCCGAAGCAGTGATAGAAGCCCGGAATCATGTACAGGCGCACGAACTCGTCGCGCGCGGCGGCGCTGCCGACGGCCGCGCCGACCGCATCCCAGTAAGCGATCGTGCCGTGCGGCGGGATCGCCTGGTCGGCCCAGCCGTGCCACAGGACGAGCTTGCCGCCGCGCTCGCGGAACTCGGTCAGGTCGGGGTCCGTCGAGTCGTAGATCGTGCCGAGCCCGGCGCGCAGCTCCCTGAGCTTCGCCGCGTCCATCTGCCACTCTTTCATGTTCGAATCGAGCTCGACGTCGCGGTCGAGATACCGTCGATACGACGCATAGCCCTCGGCGATCGCGCGCTGCCCGGGCGGCGCCGTGATGCCGTCGGCCCAGAAGCCTTCCGAGCCGACCGGCATCGAGCCGGGATAGAGCACCCGGCCGTCGGGACCCGTCGGCGCCGCGTAGATCCTGCGGGCCGCGGCCACCTGCGCCGCCGTCAGGCAGTCGGCGCGATCGGTGTCGGACGGGCATTCGATGACCGCCGGGTCGAAGTCGCAGTTGCGCGGGTCGGCGATCAGCCCGTCCTCGAGGCCGTCGATCGAATCGCAGGCGTCGATCGCGGCGCGATGCAGCGCCGGGATCTTCTGCGGCGTCAGGATGTACTCGCCGTCCGGATCCTTGTTCGAGCCGATGACCCACGGCTGGAAGATGCCGTTCAGCGCCGACCATATGTTGGCGGGCGCGCCGGCGATGATGCCGTCGAAATCCTCCGGGTAGCGCTGCGCCTCCATCAGGCCTTCGCGGCCGCCGTCGGAGCAGCCCGTGAAGTACGAGTAGCGCGGCGGCTGCCCGTAGAACGCGGCGATGATCCGCTTCGACGCGACGGCGACCTCGTGCGCTGCGCGGTAGCCGAGATCCACCTGGGCCTGCGGATTGTCGACGGCCCACATGCCGTCGTCGAACGGCGCCGTGTGTCCGCCGTCGGTCGAAGCGCGCGCGAATGCGCCGTCCGCGACGGGCACGCAGCCGGCCGCGCTGTCGATGTCGTCCGGGCTCGCGAGCGTGCCGCAGTAGCCGCCGCAGCCGTTCTGCAGATAGCGCTGATTCCAGCCTTCCGTCGGCAGATGCACGGCGAAGCGGATCTGCGGTGCTATATAGC
>JAFGNC010000049.1 GCA_016927175.1 Gammaproteobacteria bacterium
AGAGGTCGCGCTCGCGCCGACCGAGTACAAGCTGCTCAGGTTCTTCATGGAGCACCCGGACCGGGTCTACAGCCGCGCTCAGGTGCTCGACCGCGTCTGGGGCGGCAACGTCTACATCGAGGAGCGGACGGTCGACGTGCACATCCGCCGGCTGCGTCAGGCGCTGACCCCGTATGGATACGATAAACTGATCCGCACCGTCCGCGGCGCGGGCTATCGTTTCTCATCGGGTCAGGCGTGAGACTGCCGAATCGCTGGGTATCCCAACTTGGTTTTCTGACGGGCTGGCTCGTCGCCGCGCTTCTGCTGGGCTTGTGGTTCGGAGCCATAGCGTGGTGGCTCGTCGGCGCGCTGGCGCTGTACCTCGCGCACACCCTGCGCAACGTCTACCTGCTCGACCGCGCGCTCGAGGGCTCCGGCCGCGTGCCGCTGTTCGAGACGCGCGGCCTGTGGGCGGAGATGCTCGCGCGCATCGACAAGATCAGGACCAAGGCGCGCAGCCGTAAGAAGAAATATCACCGCCTGCTGCGCGAGGTCTGGGACAGCACGGGCGCTCTGTCGGAGGCCGGCATCATCCTGAACCCCGAGCACGAAATCCTGTGGTTCAACCCGTCGGCGACGCGGCTGCTCGGCCTCGACCCCTCGCGTGACATCGGCAACCGCATCGACAACCTGCTGCGACATCCGGATTTCGTGCGGTATCTGTCCGACCCGCAGGGCGAAGGCATCACGATTCCGTCGCCGCAGACGCCCTCGGGGTGGCTGTCGATTCAGCTGATTCCGTACGGGCAGGCGCAGCAGCTCGCGATCATCCGCGACGTGACGCGGCAGATGAAGCTCGAGACGATGCGGCGCGATTTCGTCGCGAACGCGTCGCACGAGCTGCGCTCTCCGCTGACGGTCATCGGCGGCTACCTCGACTCGCTGGCGGACGACGAGGACGTGCCGGAGAGCTGGGCGGCGCCGATCGCCGAGATGCAGCGCCAGGCGGACCGCATGACGAGGATCCTGCGGGACCTGATCGAGCTGACGCGGATCGAGTCGGCGGAGGAGAAGGCGCGCCACGACTTCGTCGACATGCCGCGCATGCTGGAGCAGATCTGTGCGCAGTACGCACCCGCCGACGTGCCGCGGCCGCGCGTTACGCTGCACCTCGAGACGGATGCCGCGCTGCTCGGCAGCGAGTCGGAGCTGCACTCGATCTGTCACAATCTCGTTCACAACGCCGTGCGCTTCACGCCGCCTTCGGGCAGCGTCGACGTGTTCTGGCGCACCACCGATCAGGGCGCGGAGCTCGCGGTCTCGGACACGGGCATCGGCATTCCGAAGGACCAGATTTCGCGCGTCACGGAGCGGTTCTATCGCGTGGACCCCGGCCGTTCCCGGGCGACCGGAGGCACCGGGCTCGGGCTCGCGATCGTCAAGCACGCGCTGCAGCGTCACGGTGGTACGCTGCAGATCGACAGCGAGGAAGGGCGCGGCAGCACGTTTACGTGCGTGTTCCCCAGATCGCGCATTTCCCGGCGCGGCGGCGCCGCGCAGGCAGCCGGATGAGCGCCGGCTTATAATCTCGATTCCCGCCTCCATCCGCAGCGGCGGGTCAGGAGTTGCGAACCATGGAAGTCGAAGATCTCGGTCACCACATCTCGCGGCGCTTCAACGAGGATCTCGAGCACGTCCGCAACGGCGTGCTGACGATGGGCGGCTTCGTCGAGGACCAGTTCGACCACGCGATCCAGGCGTTGTCCGAAGCGGACAGCGAGCTCGGGTTGCGGGTGGCCGAGGGCGATGCTCAGGTCAACCGGATGGAGGTCAGCATCGACGAGGAGTGCAGCCGCATCCTCGCGACACGCGCCCCGACCGCGAGCGATCTGCGGCTGATCGTGGCGACCATCAAGACGATCACGGACCTGGAGCGGATCGGCGACGAGGCGGAAAAGATCGGCATTCTGGCCGCCAGGCTCGCCGGCGCGGAGCGCCCGTCGACGAACTACCGCGAGCTCAGGAACCTGGCTCAGCACGTCAGGCAGATGATCCACGGCGCGCTGAACGCATTCGCGCGGCTCGACGCGTCCGCGGCGCTCGAGGTCGTGAAGGCGGACGACGTCGTAGACGAGGAGTACGAGTCGATCTACCGTCAGGGCATCACCTTCATGATGGAGGACCCGCGGACGATCTCACGCGTCATGGACTCGACCTGGGTCGCGCGCTCGCTGGAGCGGATCGGCGACCACGCGAAGAACATCGGCGAGTACGTGATCTACATGGTCCACGGCAAGGATTTGCGTTACACGGGGCTGAAGAACATCGAAGCCGAGGTTCAGGAAGCGGCGAAACGGCGGGGGGCGGAGTCATGACGGCGGCGGATATCACGGCGGGCGAGGAAGCGTCCGGGCATTCTTTCGTAGGCACTCGCGGCCGCAGGCGCCTGCTCAACGCGGCCGGCGTGCTCGCGGTCGTGGGGCTGATGGCGTATGCGCTGTACTCGCA
The DNA here is from genome assembly GCA_016927175.1 of Gammaproteobacteria bacterium. GTDB lineage: Bacteria > Pseudomonadota > Gammaproteobacteria > Steroidobacterales > Rariloculaceae > ZC4RG20. The sequence continues at coordinate 2,491 of JAFGNC010000049.1, forward strand.
GTACGTCGTCGGCCTCGAGGCCTGCCCGCTCTGCATCTTTCAGCGCGTCGCGATGATCGCGCTGGGCGTCGTGTTTCTGGCTGCGGCGCTGCACGCGCCGCGCGGGCTCGGCGCCCGCGGCTATGCTTTCGTCGGTCTGCTGACCGCGCTTACCGGCGCCGGCATCTCGGCTTGGCACGTGCGCCTGCAGAACCTGCCGCCGGCGGAGGTGCCGGCCTGCGGCCCGGGTCTCGACTACATGCTGGATGCGTTTCCCCTGTCCGAGGCGGTGCGGATGGTATTCACCGGCTCCGGCGAATGCGCGGAGGTCAACTGGTCGTTCCTCGGCCTCAGCATGCCGGCGTGGGTGCTCGTCTGGTTCGTGCTGCTCGGCGCGCTGGTCACGGCCGCGAACTGGACGCGTGTGACGCGCTGACCTCGGCCGCGACCGCTTCGTCCTCATTGCGGCCGGGACCGCGGTCCATCGGCTCCGCGGCGAGAGCCTCCTCTGCCGAGCCGTGACGCGACGGCGAGGCCGACCTTGTGAGCCACGAATGGCGTCTGGATGTGCACGACGTCGAAGCCGGTGCCGGCCTGCGCGCACGCACGCGCGGCGCCGGCCGCGCACATGAACCGGTCCTCCGCGTCGAACGGCACGCGACGGGACGGGACGCGCACGATGCCGGGCTCGTCCTGTCGTTCCTGCGGGTAGCGCGGCGCGACGAGGACACTGTCGCAGCCGAGCGTCTCGAGGTCTCTGCGGAACGTCGCGATCGAGGTCGAGACGCCATTGACCCGCGGGAAGTAGACGTCCGAGATCATCAGCACGCGGAGCCGGCCCGTCGCGGCGCGCGTGCCCGTTTCCTGCTGCGGCACGGTTACGCGGCGAGCGGCAGGCCGGCTTCGAGGCTGATCATGCCGAGCGCGCCGCCGAGCGTCGCGCCGGCCGCGACGTCCGTCGGGTAATGCAGCCCCAGGATCACGCGCGACAGCGCGATCAGCGACGTCAGCACGGACAAGGGCCACACCCACTCCGGGAAGTGGCCGACGGTCACGATAGTGAACGACACGGCGTGCAGCGTATGTCCGGACGGGAAGCTGTATCGATCGAGCGGCGCGGACGCGCAGTGAATCGCGCTGTGGGTCACGAACGGCCGCTCGCGCACGGCGCGGCGCTTGATCATCTTGTAGAGCAGCAGACCGACAGCTCCGGTCAGCGCGAGATGGGCGGCCGGCATCGAGCCGCGAGCGCCGTACACGACAGGCAGCACGGCGATCAGGGCGTACCAGACCCAGCCGTCGCCCAACCAGCTGACCGCTCTGAAGAACCGGCTGACGGCGCCGATGTCGGCAGAGCGATTCACGTATCGGCAGACCCTGAGCTCCGCATGATCGACGCGCTGGAAGGCCTGTGCGATGCGACCGGCCACGGCCGTGCCCTCGAATGTTGCCTGGCGGGATGTTGCGCGCCCTCTGTGGCGGATTCATGGCGGGGACATGAAGGTTTCTTGTCGGGCGGCCGTTCGCCGGGCCGCTCGTCAAGAACGAGGCCGTAACATAAACATCAAAAACTATGCGTATAGGTGGCGCCATGCAAAGCTGCGTGAGCGGCAATGGAACGAGGGCGGATGAAAATCGCGATCGTCACGGATGCCTGGCTGCCCGACTTCGATGGAGTCGGGGATCCGCCTTCGCGGCCGGATGGGAAAGCGGCCGCGCTGCATCATGTGCCCGACGCCGGCCTCGGCACCGTCGGATTCGTTCGGCCATGACCGCGCCCCGGCCTCCGGTCGCCGCGGACGCAGGTCAGGCGGTCGCCTCGGGCGCAGGTCAGGCGGTCGGCGGCGTTTCGAGCCCCGCGCATGAGCTTCGTCCGGACGATTCGGTGCTGCTGCTGGCGCATCGCGCGCTGGGGTCGCAGCT
>JAFGNC010000344.1 GCA_016927175.1 Gammaproteobacteria bacterium
CGCCGTCCGAGCCCATCGGCACGCGCGACATCGACTCCACGCCGCCGCCGATCCCGCCGTCGATGAAGCCGGCGCCGATCTTGGCGGCGATCGAGTTCACGGCCTCGAGGCCGGAGCCGCAGAACCGGTTGACCGTGAAGCCGGTGACGTCCTGGGGCCAGTCCGCGGCGATCAGCGCGGTGCGCGCGATGCACGCGGCCTGCTCCTTCACCTGCGTCACGCACCCGACGGCCATGTCGTCGACGAGGCTCTTGTCGAGGTTCCTGCGCTCGGCGAGCCGGTTCAGCGTCTGGGCCAGGAGCTCCTGCGGGTGGTGGTTCGCGAGCCCGCCCTTGCCGGCCTTGCCGCGGCCGCGCGGCGTGCGAAGTGCGTCGTAGATGTACACGTCAGCCATCGGACTCCTCCGGGAAGTTGGGCGGAGGATGGTCCAATCCGTCAGGGCGCGCAACCGGCGTCGACGGCCTGCTGTTCCAGGAACGCGGTCGACCTCCCGCACACATCGGCCATCCGCAGCTGCGCGTCGGCCGGCAGCCCGCTGGTCGGCAGCGACCAGAAGTCGGCGGTCTCCGTGCCGAGCTGCGCGCGGATCTCGATCGCCATCGCGTCGCAGACCAGCACGTGGGCGACCTTCTCGACGAAGCGATCGCACTCCGGAATCCCGACCTGCAGCCCGGACAGCTTCACGAGCGCGGACGCCACCGCGATCCGCTCGTTCGCGCCGCCGGAGGTGCGATCGAACAGGCGCTGGCGCTGCGCCGGCAGCAGCGCGGAGGCGCAGCGCCCGAAGTCCTCCTCGCTCATCCTGGCGAAGCACTCGATCGTCGCCGCGGGCCACGCGTCGTCGACGCAGAGCGCGCGCATCGGCTCGAGCACGCTGGCCTCCGGGGGCCGGAGCCCGCGCGTCCCGCGCTCGAGGCCAGCGGCGGCGTCCCTGCAGCCGCGCGTCGTCTCGGCTGCGGAGCCCGGCGGTGCAGGCGCGGGTGCGGGCGCGCTCGGCCGCTGCGGCGGCGACCCGGCCGAGCCGCAGCCGGCCGCGAGCAGCGCGACGATGGCTCTCATGGGCGCGTTATAGCAGCAGGCGCGTCGCACGTTCACGAACGGAATGACACCCGAGGCGGTGCGCGGGTTGCAGGAACGTGACGATCACACGGCGGAGTGGCGGCCGCTCCGATCGACCGCCGACGGATCGACGTGCTCGCGCGGCACGATCAGGCGCAGCGCGCGCGGCACGACGTCGATGTAGTAGCGATCGCCGGCCGGGATCTCCTCGCCGTCGATCTGCGCCGCGGGCAGGCCGCCGCCGCCGCGCACGGCGAGCTCGAACTTGGCGCCGGGGATCGCCGGCGCGTGCTCGATGCCGAGCGCCGCGAGGTCGTCGACGCCGACGGGGCTCCGGCGCAGGCCGCCGATCAGCTTCGCGCCGAAGTCGCGCCGGCCGGTCACCGGGACGAGCTCGAGCTTGCCGTCGTCGGACTCGGTCTCCGGGGCGAAGACCCACTCGCCGCCGAAGACCTTCGTGTTCTTCACGATGACGTCGAGCAGCCCCTCGAACGGGTGCACGACGCCGTCGATGATCGCGTCGAGATCGAACTTCACGTCGACGACGTAGCTCTCGACGAAGCGCTGCAGCACCGCGCCCGCGTAGACGAGGTGATCGCGGTAGATCGCGCCCAGCCCGGGGATCCGCCCGACGCGCTCGCGATCGCGGTTGCGCGTCGCGAGGCTCGCCGCGCCGAGGCCGATCGAGAACGAGTCGAAGAACAGATCGCGGTGCAGCTCCTTGAGCGCGCGCTCCACGATCAAGAGGCCCACGTCGCACCCGACGGTCTCGCCGGCCGCGATCACGGCCACGTTGCGCTCGAGCGAGTCGGGGCCGGCATCGAGGCCGAACGACTTTCCCTGATCGTTCGCGGTGCCGGTCGGCAGCATGCCCATCGCGCACGCCGTCGGGTGCTTCGATGCGAAGATCCCCTTCGCGACCTCCGCGAACGTGCCGTCGCCGCCCATGTAGATGACGACGCGCGCGCCGCCGTCGATCACCTCGCGGACGCGATCGATCGTGCGGCCCGCGGGCTCGGTCGGCACGAAGCGGTGCGGGACCTGCGCCTCGTCGAGCAGCGCGCGCGCCGTCCGGATCCACTCCGCGGCCTTGCCGCTCTGCGCGGTGGGGTTGGCGACCAGCACGGCCGGCTCTCCGGCGAGCCATCTGTCGATCCCGGGCACGGGCGCACTGTAACCCGGGTGGGCGCTCGCTTGACCTACCGTCCAGTCGGTTGGATCCGATCGGCGGGCTTTGGCCGCGGATCGGTCCTAAGGTACGCTCCACATGGTCGCTGTCGTGGCATCCCCCTCGAACTCCGGCGAGCACGAGCTCCTCCGCAGGACGGTCCGCCAGTTCGTCCAGAACCGCGTCGAGCCGCAGGCGATGGAGCACGACGAGGCGCAGACGTTCAACACGGAGCTCCTGCGCGAGCTCGGCGCGCTGAGCCTGATCGGCGTCACGATCCCCGACGCCGACGGCGGCGCGGGCATGGACGCCGTGGCGTCGTGCATCGTCCACGACGAGCTCGCGTACTCGGACCCGGGCTTCACGCTCGGCTACCTCGCGCACGCGCTGCTGTTCGTCAACAACTTCTACTGGGCGGGGAACGCGGCGCAGCGCAAGCGCTACCTCGGCCGGACGCTGACGGGCGAGCTCGTCGGCGCGATGGGCATGACCGAGCCCGCGGTCGGCAC
>JAFGNC010000345.1 GCA_016927175.1 Gammaproteobacteria bacterium
CCGGCGGGCGGCCGGGCGTGCTGCACGGTAACTACTCGATGCTGCTGTACGACGACGACGGGCTGATTCAGGAGACGCATTCGGTATCGGCCGGGCTCGATTATCCCGGCGTGGGCCCCGAGCACGCGCTGCTGCAGGCGATCGGCCGGGTCGAATACGTGACCGCCAGCGACGAGGAGGCGCTCGGCGCGCTCGACGAATGCTGCGCGGCCGAAGGTATCTTGCCGGCGCTCGAGAGCTCGCATGCGCTCGCCGGCGCGAAACGCTGGGCGCGCGACCATCCCGGCCGGCGGATCCTGATCGGCCTGTCCGGCCGCGGCGACAAGGACATGCCGATCCTCGCGCAGTACCCGGCACACAGGGAGTCCGCCGATGCAGCCGCATGAGTCGATCCGGCACGCGATCGAGAGCGCCGACGGACCGGCGATCGTCGCTTTCCTGACCGCCGGCTATCCGGACCGCGGGCGGTTTCTCGCGGACCTCGAGGCGGTCGCCAAGGCGGCGGACGCCGTCGAGATCGGCGTGCCGTTCTCGGACCCGATGGCCGACGGCGTCACGATCCAGCGCTCGAGCCGCAGCGCGATCGAGCAGGGCGTCAGCCTCAGGTGGATACTCGACGAGCTCGAGCGGCGCGACTACGCGCTGCCTGCGCCGGTGCTGCTGATGAGCTATCTGAACCCGCTGCTCGCCTTCGGCTACGACGCGCTCGCGGCCCGCGCCGCCGAATCCGGCGTCAGCGGTTTCATCGTCCCCGACCTGCCGTTCGAGGAGAGCGGGCCGCTGCGCGAGGCGCTGGCGTCGCGCGGGCTCGCCCTCGTGCAGCTGGTGACGCCGGCGACGCCGCCGGAGCGCCTCGAGGCGCTGTGCCGCGCGAGCTCCGGCTTCGTCTACGCCGTGACGCGCACCGGCATCACCGGCTCCGGGGCGCTGCCGGCCGAGCTCGAGAGCTATCTGGCCGCGGTCAAGGCGGCTTCGCCGCTGCCGGTCTGCGCCGGCTTCGGCGTGCGCGAGCCCGCGCAGGTGGCGGAGATCGGCCGGCACGTCGACGGCGTCATCGTCGGCTCGGCCCTCGTCGAGGTGCTCGAGCGGGGCGAGGATCCGGCGGCTTTTCTCGCTGCGCTGCGAGGGCGGTGATGAAGCGCGTGCATTCGAGCGAATCGCTGCCCGAGATCGGGCACCTGAAGAATCTGCTGGAGCAGGCCGGCATCGCGTGCGTCGTCAGGAACGAGCAGCTGTCCGGCGGCCTCGGCGAGATCCCGTTTCTCGAGTGCCTGCCGGAGCTGTGGGTGCTGGACGATGCGGACCTGCCGCGCGCACGGCGTCTGATCGAGCAGCAGCAGGAAAGCATCACGGCACCGGCGTGGCGGTGTGCCGCCTGCGGCAGCCCTAGCGAAGGACAGTTCGCCGTGTGCTGGAACTGCGGCGCGGCGGACGAGCGCCCGGACGCAAGAGCCTGAGCGCGATGCGCGTGCCCCGTTTCCGCCTGCGCGACAAGCCCGTCCTCGGCACGGCGCTCGTCGCCGCAGCCGCCGTCACGATCGGCGCGAGCCTCGCGGCGCTCGGCGGTCAGGCGTGGTGGGGGCTGGAGCTGTTCACGCATTTCCGCGCGCAGTATCTCGCCGCGCAGGTCGTGCTGTTCGCGCTGCTGCTCACGCAGCGCCGTCTGCGCTGGTGCTTCGCGCTGGGCGCGTGCGCCGTGCTGAATGCCGTGCCCCTCGTGCCTTATGTGCCGGTCGGCGCCGCGGCCGTCGCCGACGCGGCCGGGGCCGCCGGCGCGGTCGAGATCATGTCGGTCAACGTGCAGGCCCGCAATACCCGGCACGAGCGGCTGCTCGAGATCGTGCGGGAAGCCTCGCCCGACGTCGTCGTCGTCGTCGAGTTCACGCATCGGTGGCAGCGCCTTCTGTCGCCGCTCTACCACGAGTATCCCCACAGGCTGCTGCTGCCCGAGGAGCACGCTTTCGGCATCGCGCTGCTGTCGCGCCATCCTCTGATCGAGGCGGACCCGCTCGAGCTCGAGACGACTCCGGCGATCGACGCACGCATCGACGGGCCGCAGGGCGCGTTCAGGCTGATCGGCGTTCACCTCAGGCCGCCCACGGGCCCGGCGCTCGCCGCGGAGCGGAACCGCCAGCTCGCGCAGCTCGCCGAGCTGCGCCGCAGCATCGACGAGCCGCTGGCCGTCGTCGGCGATTTCAACGTGACGCCGTACTCGCCGCACATGGCCGACTGGCTGCTCGAGACCGGCCTGCGCGATGCGCGCGGCGGCAGAGGTCCCGGGTTCAGCTGGCCGACCTTCTTGCCGATCCTCGGCATTCCCATCGATCATTGCATCGTGAGTCCGGAGTTCACGGTCGTCGGCTTCGAGCGGCTGCCGCGCTTCGGCTCGGACCATTACCCCGTGCTGGCGAGGCTGATGCTGGAGCGAGGATCATGAGCCAAAGCGGACCGACGATCGTGAGCGACGGCGCGGCGCCGACCGCGTGCGTGCTGCTGATCGGCAACGAGCTGCTGTCGGGCAAGACGCAGGACGCGAATCTGCAGTTTCTCGGACGCGAGCTCGCCGGGCTCGGCATCCGGCTCGGGGAGTGCCGGGTCGTGCGCGACGATCACGACGCGATCATCGCCCATCTGAACGAGTGCCGCGCGAGGTACACGTACGTCTTCACGACCGGCGGAATAGGGCCGACCCACGACGACATCACGGCCGAGGCCGTCGCGGCGGCTTTCGGCGTGCCGCTCGTCGTCGACGCCGAGGCCAAACGGCGGCTCGAGGCCTACGGCCGGGAGCTGAACGAAGCGCGGCTGAAGATGGCGCGCGTGCCCGAAGGGGCTTCCTTGATCGACAACCCGATCAGCCATGCGCCCGGCTTCCGGATGGACAACGTGTTCGTGCTCGCCGGCATCCCGAGCATCGCCCGCGCGATGTTCTCCGCCGCCGCCGCGGAGCTGCGGCATGGAGCTGCGATCCACTCGGCGAGCGTCGACGTGTGGCTGCGCGAAGGCGATTTCGCCGCCGTGCTCGAGCGCATCGCCGCAGCGCATGCGGACGTCGAGATCGGCAGCTACCCGTTCGCGCGCGACGGCCGCTTCGGCGCGAACCTCGTCGTGCGCGGCACGGATGCCGATATCGTCGAGGCGGTGCTCGCCAGGATCACCGCGGAGATGGACGCGCTCGGCGGCGAGCCGGAAAGACGAACCTGACGCGGCAGGCGTGCCCGCGCACCGGCCGATTCAGCGCGCGGCCGCGACCATGACGACCAGCCCGGCCACGGCACCGACCCAGCCGATCCAGACCGGCTGAGCGGCGAGCCCGGTCCACAGCACGCCCGCGACGAGCAGCACGGCGCCGACCAGCAGCCGATCCGTCGGTCCGCGCCGAGTGATCCGCACGTGCTCGACCCGCGCCGTCGGCTGCGGTCCCGTCGCCGCGGCGTGTTGCCGGATCGTCCGATGCACCAGCTCCGGCAGCAGCAGAACGTCGTCCACGATCTCGGGCCAGCGCTCGGCCAGGCGGCGCAGCTGCGCGCGCGGATCCCGCCGCTCCCGCATCCACTCCTCGAGCACCGGCTTTGCCGTCTTCCACAGGTCGAGCTCGGGATAGAGCTGCCGGCCGAGACCTTCGATCGACAGCAGCGTCTTCTGCAGCAGCACGAGCTGCGGCTGCACTTCCATGTCGAACTCGCGGGCCGTCTCGAACAGCCGCAGCAGCACGAGCCCGAAGGAGATGTCCTTCAGCGGCTTGTCGAAGATCGGCTCGCAGACGGCCCGCACCGCGGACTCGAGCTCGTCGACGCGCGTGTCCTCGGGCACCCAGCCGGAGTCGACGTGCAGCTGGGCCACCCGACGGTAGTCGCGCCGGAAGAACGCGAGAAAATTCTCGGCCAGATAATGCTGGTCGCTCTCGCCCAGCGTGCCGACGATGCCGAAATCGATCGCTATGTAGCGCGGCCAGGACAGATCGGTCACGTCGATGAACAGGTTTCCCGGATGCATGTCCGCGTGGAAGAAGTTGTGGCGGAAGACCTGCGTGAAAAAGATCTCGACGCCGTTCTCCGCGAGCACTCGGATGTTCGCGCCGGAGGCCTTCAACGCGTCGATGTCGCCGATCGGGATGCCCGATATCCGCTCCATCGTCATCACGTTCGAGCGGCAGTAGTCCCAGTACACCTGCGGCACGTACAGCATGTCCGAGCCCGCGAAGTTGCGTTTCAGCTGCGCGGCGTTCGCGGCCTCGCGCATCAGGTCGAGCTCGTGCAGCAGCGTCTTCTGAAACTCCTCCACGACCTCGACGGGACGCAGGCGCCGGGCGTCCGGCCAGTAGGTCTCCGCCAGCTGCGCGAGCTGATACAGCACCTCGATGTCCCGCTCGATCAGCGCGCGCACGCCGGGGCGCAGTACCTTCACGACGACGGACGAACCGTCCGCGAGGCGGGCACCGTGCACCTGCGCGATCGACGCGGCCGCGAGCGGCTCGTGCTCGAACTCCGCGAAGACGCTTCCGACGTCGCGCCCGAACGCGCGCTCGATGATCGCGATCGCGTCCTCCGGCGGAAACGGCGGCACGCGGTCCTGCAGCATCGCGAGCTCGCGCGCCAGCTCCGGCGACAGCAGGTCGCGCCGCACCGAGACGGCCTGCCCGAACTTGACGAAAATCGGCCCGAGCTCTTCCAGCGAGTGGCGCAGCCGAACGCCGATCGGCAGGCGTTTGACCTGCGAGCCCGGCAGCAGCTTCTGCAGCCAGCCGACGGGCCTGAACAGGTGCGTCCGCCACACGATCTCGTCGAGCCCGTGCCGCAGCAGCGTGCGCTGGATCGCGAGCAGCCGGAGCAGCAGGCGCAACCGCCGGACCGGTCTCATGGCGCGGCGATCCTGGCCGCGAGACGGTCGACGCGTTCCGCGGCGCGCTCCACGTCGTCGCGCAGCCGCTCGACCTCGGCATAGAAGGACTCGGCCTCGTAGCCGCAAGGCAGCACGCGGCTCTCTTCCTGCAGATACTCCGTCGTGTCGAGCCGCAGCGCGTCGGCAGCCTTTAGCGCCCAGTCGAGCGCGGCCCTCGAGCGGCGGCCGATCTCGTGGGCCGCGACGTCGCCGATCCAGCCGGCGAGCTCCTCCTCGAGATCCGGCCGCGCGAGGCGCAGCACGTCGCCGAAACGCTCGGCCACGTGCGAGGAGCCCGTTAGCCGGGCGGGGGAACGGGTCAGGCGGCTCGCCATGTCGGGGCCGAGCAGGCGCAACAGGTCGAGCGGCGTGCCCGAGATCGCGGCGTCGGCCTTCGCCGACGCTTCGTCGGCGACGCGGACCCTGCCGTTTTCGGCGCGAAGCGTGCAGCCGACGGCGAATCCCTCGACGCGGATCGCGAACGAGCGCCCGTCGAGCTCGGCGACGAGATCGGACGCCGCCGTGGACTCGGCGACGTAGCGGTTGATCAGGGCTTCGGCCCGCTCGAGCAGACGGCGCTTCATGACGGGCACCGTCGCGTCCGCACCCGCCGCCGGCGCAGCAGTACGAGGGCGCAGCGCATCGGGCCGCGCCGCCTCCTACAGGCGGAAGCCGACATGCAGAGCGACGATGCCGGCCGACAGGTTGTAGTAGCGGCAGCGCTCGAAGCCCTGCTTCTCCATCGTCCGCAGCAGCGTGTCCTGGTCAGGGTGCCGGCGAATCGACTCGGCGAGGTACCGGTAGCTGTCCTCGTCGGACGCGAGCAGCCGGCCGAGCCGGGGCAGCACCTGGAAGGAGTACAGATCGTACAGCGGCTCGAGCGGCCCGAGCAGCGGCTTCGAGAACTCGAGCACCAGCAGCCGTCCGCCCGGCTTCAGCACGCGGTACATCTCGCCGAGCGCGGCCGCCTTGTCCGTGACGTTGCGCAGGCCGAACCCGATCGTCACGCAATGGAAGCGGCGGCTCGCGAACGGCAGCGCCTCGGCGTCCGCCTGCACGAAGGCGACGTTGCCGGCGATGCCGGCGTCGAGCAGGCGGTCGCGGCCCTGGCGCAGCATGCTCGCGTTGATGTCGGTCACCAGGACCCGGCCGGACGCGCCGACGCGGCGCGCGAGCCCGAGCGCGAGGTCGCCGCTGCCGGCCGCGACGTCGAGAGCGGTCTGACCCGGCTTCAGGCCCGTGCGCTCGACCGTGAAGCGCTTCCACAGCCGGTGCAGCCCCGCCGACATCACGTCGTTCATCAGGTCGTAGCGCGGCGCGACCGAGTCGAAGACGCCGCGCACGCGCGCCTTCTTCTGCTCCCATGGCACCCTCTGGTAGCCGAAATCCGTCGTGCGGGGCGATCTCCGGCGGGCCGGCGCTGCCGCGCTCGCCGGGGCCGACGCGGTTTCCGCCGCCGTGCCGCTGCCGCCTGTGTCGTTCGTAGTCATATCGTCCGCCCGTTGAACCGGCGCTCCGCCCGGCGCGCTGCTCAGCCGCCGGCCGGCGGCTGCCTTCGCTTGCCGGCCTTCGCGAGCCGGTCGAGGTACCGTTGCCACTTGCGGTCGTGCTCCCGGCAAAGCTCGTAGAGTATAGGCCACGTGTAAAGGCCGGTATTGTGCCCGTCGTCGAAGACGAGGCGGACCGCGTAGCGGCCGACGGGCTCCACCCGCTCGATCCCGACTTCCTCCTTGCCCGTCACCAGCACGCCTTCGCCGGCCGAATGGCCCTTGACCTCGGCGGAAGGCGAGTAGACGCGCAGGTACTCCGCGGACAGCGATCCTTCGGTGCCGTCCGCGAAGCGCACGGCGAGCCGCCGCGACTTTCGCTTCAGCGTGATCTCGACCAGCTGCGGAACGCCCTGCGCGGCGGGCGGCGCGGCGGCGCTGCGGGGCTCGGGGCCGGCATCGTCGGGCATGCGTCTCGTCTCCTCGGTTGCTCGCGGCCGGCGGGCGCGGCCGCCATTCGCCGCCGCCTACAGGATGTAGCGGCTCAGGTCCTCGTCCTTGATCAGCTCGCCGAGGTGCCGGTCCACGTAGTCCGCGTCGATCGAGACGCTGTCGCCCGGGCGATCGGCCGCCTCGTACGACACCACCTCGAGCAGGCGCTCGAGCACCGTGTGCAGCCGCCGCGCGCCGATGTTCTCGCTGCGCGAGTTGACCTCGAACGCGACCTCGGCGATGCGCCGGATGCCGCTGTCCTCGAACGACAGCTCGACCCGCTCCGTGCGCAGCAGGCTGCGGTACTGCTCCGTCAGCGACGCGCTCGGCTCCGTCAGGATCCGGACAAAATCCTCGGCGACGAGCGGCGAGAGCTCGACGCGGATCGGGAAGCGGCCCTGCAGCTCGGGGATCAGGTCCGAGGGCTTGGCGACGCTGAACGCGCCCGACGCGATGAACAGGATGTGATCCGTGCGGATCATGCCGTAGCGCGTGCTGACCGTGCAGCCTTCGACCAGCGGCAGCAGATCCCGCTGCACACCCTCGCGGGACACGTCGGCGCCGACGCTTTCCGAACGGCGCGCGACCTTGTCGATCTCGTCTACGAAGACGATGCCGTTCTCCTCGACGGATCGAAGAGCCTGCAGCTTGATGTCCTCCTCGTTGATCATGCGCGCCGCCTCCTCGTCCTTGAGCAGCTTAAGCGCGTCCCTGACCTTGAGCTTGCGGGGGCGGCGCTTGCCGCTCGACAGGCTCTGGAACATGTTCTGCAGCTGGCTCGTCATCTCCTCCATGCCGGGCGGCGCCATGATCTCGACGCCGACCGACGGCGCCTGCACGTCGATCTCGACCTCGCGGTCGTCGAGCGCGCCCTCGCGCAGCATCTTGCGGAAGCGCTGGCGCGTGTCGCGGCCGCCGTCGTCCTCGTCGCGGGTGCCGGGGAGCAGCGCGTCGAGCAGGCGGTCCTCGGCGGCATCCTCGGCGCGATGCCCGACCTTGGCCATCGCGTCCTCCCGCATCATCTTGACGGCCATGTCGACCAGGTCGCGAATGATCGAGTCCACCTCGCGGCCGACGTAGCCGACCTCGGTGAACTTCGTCGCCTCGACCTTGATGAACGGCGCGTTGGCGAGCTTCGCAAGTCGTCGGGCGATCTCCGTCTTGCCGACTCCGGTCGGCCCGATCATCAGGATGTTCTTCGGCGTGATCTCGCTGCGCAGCGGCTCCGCGACCTGCGCCCGCCGCCAGCGGTTACGCAGCGCGATCGCGACCGCGCGTTTCGCGTCGTCCTGCCCGACGATGTGCTTGTCCAGCTCCTGGACGATTTCCCGTGGCGTCATCGACATTGCCTTCGCGCCTCTTCAGTCCGTAGCGCCGCCGGCCGGGAGCCGCAGAGCCCGACGCAGAGCCCGCTGACGTGCAGGCTCATGCTACAGCTCCTCGACCGTGACGCGTCGATTCGTGTAAATGCAGATATCGCCGGCAATCGCGAGCGCCTTCTCGACGATGTCGCGCGCGCCGAGCTCGGTGTTCTCGAGCAGCGCCTGCGCGGCGGCCTGCGCGTACGCGCCTCCCGAGCCTATCGCGACCAGGTCGTGCTCGGGCTCGATCACGTCGCCGGTGCCGGAGATCAGCAGCGACTGCGTCGCGTCGGCGACGCACAGCAGCGCCTCGAGGCGCCGCAGCATCCGATCCGTCCGCCAGTCTTTCGCGAGCTCGATCGCGGCGCGCGTCAGATTGCCGTACTGCTCGAGCTTCTTCTCGAAGAATTCGAACAGCGTGAACGCGTCGGCCGTGCCGCCGGCGAAGCCCGCCAGCACGCGGCCGTCGTGCAGCCGCCGTACCTTGCGGGCGTTACCCTTCATGATCTTGTCGCCCATCGTGACCTGGCCGTCGCCGCCGATCGCGACCTTGCCGTTGCGACGCACGCACAGAATCGTCGTGCCGTGGAAGTCCGTCATGATGCTCGTTCAGGCTCCGTTGCGGGTGTATTGCGCTGCCGGCGCCCGCTGCGCCGCAGCGCCGGAAGGCTGCCGCCGATCAGTCGCGCCGGCGCTTCGCTCTGGGGTGCGCCCGATCGTAGATGTGGGCGAGATGCTGGAAGTCAAGGTGCGTGTAGACCTGCGTCGTGGAAATGCTCGAGTGCCCGAGCAACTCCTGCACGGCGCGCAGGTCGCCGCTCGACTCCAGCATATGCGACGCGAACGAGTGGCGCAGCATGTGCGGGTGGACGCGCACCGGCGTGCCGCGGCGCCTGGCCCAGCGGTCTATCCTCGCCTGCACGGAACGTGCCGCGAGCCGTGTTCCCCGGCGGCTGACGAACAGCGCCGCCTCGCCGCCGGCCGCGAGCTCGGGCCGCAGCCTGAGCCAGCGCTCGACCGCCGTGACCGCCACGCGCCCGACCGGCACGACGCGGGCCTTCGAGCCCTTGCCGGTCACGCGCACGGTGCGGTCGGCGCGGTCCAGGTCGCCGAGGTCGAGCCCGACCAGCTCCGCGAGCCGGAGGCCCGATGAGTACATCAGCTCCAGTATCGCCTGATCGCGGATGTCGAGCGCATCCGGCGCGTCCGATTCCAGCATGCTCGCGACCTGATCGGCGTCGAGCGTTGCCGGCAGGCGGCGCGAGGGCTTCGGCGCCTGGATGTGGACGGCCGGGTTCGAGGCCGCCGCGCCGGCCGCGACGAGCCAGGAGTAGAAGCTGCGCACCGCTGACAGCCGCCGCGCGATGCTGCGCGGGCTCGACCCGCGGCGATGGCATTCGGCCGCGAAACGGCGAACGTGGTAGGAATCGACGGCCGCCCACGATTCGAGGCCTTCGCGCCGGCAGAAGTCGGCGAGCGCCTCGAGATCCCGGCGATAGGCGGACGCGGTATGCGGCGACAGCCTTCTTTCGGTCGAGACGTGGCTCAGAAAACGGTCTACGTCTTCAGGCCGTGGCACTGTGCGTCCGTTCGCCGCCGAGCGCGATCGACACGAGCTCGCCGATTCGCGTCAGGAAGTCCATGCGCTTGCCGGGGTGGAAATGAGCCGCGTCTCGGCTGCCGATCACGAGAAAGCCGAGGCTCGTGTCATGGCCGAGCGGCAGCATCGCCGCGGATGCGACGCTGTCGGCGTCGCGGTCGAACAGCAGCGTCTTCTGCCGGTCCCGCAGCGGACCGCAGCGGGGCCGGCCGCCCCGCACGAACGCCGCGAACGGCTTCAGCTCCGGATCGTCCCGGCGCAGCGTCTTGACGAAGCCGGAGTGCGCCGGCTCGATCGGCGCCGTATCGGAAAACAGCACCAGAGCGGCGCGCTCGGCGGCGAAATCCTCTCTGAGGCTCGTCTCGAGCTGCTCGAGCCGCCCTTCGATGTCCTGCGTGTTCATGAGCCTGACCGACAGCTGGTGAATCTTCTCGACCAGCGAATCGTTCATCTTCGCGACGGCGATCAGATCCTGCAGCTGCCGCTCGAGCTGCGCATTGCGCTGGCGCAGCACCGAGACCTGCCGCTCGACCAGCGAAACCGTGAGGCCGCTCGTCTGGTGCGGCAGCCGGAGCTTGAGCAGCAGCGCGGCGTGACGTTCGAAGAAGTCCGGATGACTGAGCAGGTAGTCGGCGATCGCCTCTTCCGAAAGGCTCTCGCCGAGCGCGGCCTCGCTCTTGTGTTGACTCATAGTTCTATCTGGCCCTCGTACACCATCGTGGTCGGTCCGCTTTGCCAGAGCGGCGAGCCCGGTCCGGCCCATCGCACGCTCAGCTTGCCCCCCCTCAGCACGACCGAGACCCGCTCCGCGAGCCTGCCCCAGCGCCGCCCGACCGCAACCGCGGCCGCCGCGCCGGTGCCGCAGGCGAGCGTTTCGCCGACGCCGCGCTCGTGGACGCGCAGCCTGATCGCCTCCGAATCCACGAATTCGACGAACCCGACGTTGACGCCTTTGGGAAACGCCGCGTGCGTCTCGAGCTCCGGTCCCAGTATACCGACGTCGGCGGCATCGACCGAATCGACTTCGATGACGGCGTGCGGGTTGCCGAGCGACACGGCGCCGAACTCGACGGAGCCCGCCGCGAGCGCAAGCGTGTAGCGGTCGCTCTCGCGCTCGGCGACGAACGGCAGCGATTCCGGGTTGAAATCCGGCACGCCGAGATTGACGCTGACGTGGCCGTCCTCCTCGATCCTCGCCTCGATCGGGCCGGCCGCGCTCGCGAGACGCAGCTGCGTTCCGGCCGCGGCGTCCGCCTCGCGAGCACCGCCGGACGCGACGAAACGCGCGATGCAGCGCGCTCCGTTGCCGCACTGCTCGACCTCGCCGCCGTCGCGGTTGAAGATCCTGTAGCCGGCGTCCGCGACGCCGGGCTCGCCGCCGTCGACGAGCAGCAGCTGATCGAACCCGACGCCGAGCCGCCGATCCGCCCATTGGCGCACGAGCGCCGGGTCGGGCGCAGGCTTGCCGGCCGGCCAGCGCACGACCATGAAGTCGTTGCCTAG
>JAFGNC010000346.1 GCA_016927175.1 Gammaproteobacteria bacterium
GCGGCAAGCTGCAGCGCAATGCCTGCCGGGCCGCATTCCTGGCCGACCGCCTCGAGATCCTGGCGCAGTGGCGCGCCGGCGCCGACGAGCCGGCCGAGGAAGCGGCCGTCGAAGAAGAACGAAGCGCGGCCGCGCCGGACGCGCGCAGCGGCGAGCCCGCGCAGGGCGACGCTCGCGACGCGCGGCCATCCGAACGTACCCGGCGTTCGGGCGAGCAGCCTGCACCGGCCGCGGCGGCGGAACCGGACGCCGCGGGCATCCGCGCGTGGATCGTCGGCCGGCTGGCCGAGACGCTCGGCACGGGCACCGAGCGGATAGATCCGGCGCAGTCGTTCCAGGCGCTGGGGCTCGATTCGCTGCAGGGTGTCGAGCTCGCCGGCAGACTCGAGGATCTTCTCGGCATCGAGGTGTCACCGACCGTCGTCTGGGAGCATGCCTCGATCGATGCCGCGGCCGCCGACCTCGCGCGCCGCCGCGCCGCGGCGGAGCCGGCCGACGCCGCGCGCGGCGCGCCGGACGCCTCGCCGCCGGCGGAGTTCCCGCTGTCGCACAACCAGCAGGCATTGTGGTTCCAGCATCGCCTCGAGCCGCACAGCGTGTATAACATCGTGCACGCCGTCAACGTACGCTCTCCGCTCGACGTCCCGCGGCTGCACGGCGCGCTGCAGGCCGTCGTCGACCGGCACGCGTCCCTCAGAACGACGATCGAGTATCGCAACGGCCGGCCGTTGCAGCACGTGCACGCGGACCTGCCGGTCGCATTCACGCATCGCGGGGCCGCGGGCTGGCCGGACGCGCGCCTCGACGCCGAGATCGATCGCGAAGCGCGCCGGCCTTTCGACCTCGAGCGCGGTCCGCTTTTTCGCGTGGCCGCATATTCGCGCGCGCCCGACGAGCACGTGATCGTCGTGGCCGTGCATCACCTCGTCGCCGATCTGTGGTCGCTCGCGATCATCGCGAACGATCTCGCCGCGGCCTACGACGGCCGTCTTCCGGCAGCTCGCCCGGCCGCGGCGCACGCGTACGCGCGATTCGTCCGCTGGCAGAGCGAGCGGATCGCAAGCCCCGAGGGCCGCGCGATCGGCGACTGGTGGCGGCGGCAGCTCGGCGGGGAGCTGCCGGTGCTCGACGTGCCGGCCGATCGGCCGAGGCCGCCCGTCATGACCTACGACGGCGCGATCGCGACGCATGCTTTCGGCGCGGCACTGACCGCCGAGGTGAAGCGGATCGCGAAGCGGCTCGGCGTCACCCCTTACGTCTTGCTGCTCGCGTCGTTCAAGCTGCTGCTGTGCCGCTACGCGGGCGTCACGGAGCTGATCGTCGGCACGCCCGCGCTCGGCCGGCAGCGCGCCGCGTTCGCGGACGTCGTCGGCTACTTCGTCAATCCGCTGCCGATCCGGAGCCGGCTGTCGCCGCACGCGCCGTTCTCCCGACTCGTCGCGTCCGTCGGCGACGCGATGCGCGAAGCGCTGCCGCGGCAGGACTACCCGTTCGCGCTGACGACGCGGGACGTTCAGCCCGTGCGCGACCCCGGCCGCACGCCGATCTTCCAGACCATGTTCATTCTGCAGAAGGCGCAGCTGTCGAACGTCGCAGGCCTCGGTGAGCTTGCGCTCGGACGGCCCGGCAGCCGCGTCCGCATCGGCAGCCTCGAGATCGAATCGCGCCCGCTCCCGACGACGGCCGCGCCGTTCGACCTGACGATGATGCTGGCCGACGGCGACGAGGGGCTGATCGGCTCCGTCTACTACAACTCGAGTCTCTACGAGCGCGACACGATGCAGCGGCTGCTCCGCAACTACGAGGCGCTGCTGACCGATGTCTGCGCGGATCCGGAAAGACCCGCCGCGAGCCTCGCCGGGCTCGCGGCCGACGAGCGCCGCGCGCTGCTCGATCCGCCGCTCGACCCGCCGCCGCTCGACGTCGGCACGGCGTCGAACCAAGAGAGCATCGTCGCCCTCGTCGAGGCGCAGGTCTCGGAAGCACCCGACTCCGTTGCCGTGGACTTCGAGGGCGCGCAGCTGACCTACGCGGAGCTCGACCGCCGCGCGGCCGCGCTCGGGCGCCGCGTCGCCGCGCTCGGCATCGGCTGTGAGGATACCGTCGCGGTCTGCGTCGGCCGCTCGCTCGACATGATCGTCGCGCTGCTCGGCGTGCTGAAGTCGGGCGCAGCGTTTCTGCCGCTCGACCCGGCTTATCCGCAGGAGCGCCTCGATTACCTGCTGCGCGACGCGCACGCGCGGGCCGTCGTCACGGCCGGCACGGACTTCGCGCCGGCCGCAACGAGCCTGCCGGTGCTCCGCGTCGACGACGCAGGGGCCCGGACCTCGCCGCGCGACGACGCCGCGCGCGGCGGCGCGGCACACGCTGCCGGCGGCGACGCGCAGCACGGCGATCCGCAACGGGCCTCGACCGGCGACAACCTGGCCTACGTGATCTATACGTCCGGCTCGACGGGCCTGCCGAAAGGCGTGGAGCTGCACCACCGCGGGCTCGTCAACTTCATCCGCAGCTACGGCCGGCGGCTCCGCGTCGGCCGCGGCAGCCGCTTCCTGCAGTTCGCGTCGTTCAGCTTCGACGCCGCCGTGGCGGAGATCTTCCTCGCCCTGACGGCAGGCGCCGTGCTGTGCGGGCTCGGCCGCGACAAGCTGCTGTCGAACGCGGAGCTGCTGCGGGCATTGCGGCGGCACGCCGTCACGGCCGCGATCCTGCCTCCGTCGCGGCTGTCCGTGCTCGAGCCCGACGAGCTGCCCGCGTTCGATACGCTGATGGCGGCAGGCGAAGCGTGCACGCCGGCAATCGTCGAGCGCTGGTCGCGCGGCCGGCACTTCTTCAACGGCTATGGACCGACGGAGGCGACGATCGGCCCGACGGTCCACGAGCTCGACGGCGACGGACCGTCCGGACCCGCCGTGCCGATCGGCCGGCCGATCCCGAATCTCAGGGTCTACGTCGTCGACGAGACGCAGCAGCTGCTGCCGGTGGGCGCCCGCGGGGAGATCTGCATCGCGGGTGTCGGGCTCGCGCGCGGCTACAGAGGGCGCCCCGACCTGACCGCGGAGAAGTTTCTGCCGGATCCCTATGCCGGGACTCCCGGCGCGCGAATGTACCGCACCGGTGACGTCGGCCGCCGCCTGCCCGACGGCACGCTCGTGTGTCTCGGCCGGCTCGACCACCAGGTCAAGATCCGCGGCTTCAGGATCGAGCTCGGCGAGGTCGAGGCCACGCTCGAGCGCCATCCCGCCGTCGCCGACGCGGCCGTGTTCGCCGTCGGCCGCGATGCGGACAAGCGTCTGGTCGGATACGTCGTGCCGCGGGCGGGCGCCTCGCCCGTCGACCCCGCGGACGTCAAGAGCTGGATGCGGCAGCGCCTGCCCGAGCACATGGTGCCGGCGACGATCGTCGGCGTGGCCGAGATGCCGACGACGGTGAACGGCAAGATCGATCACAAGGCGCTGACGGCAGCCGCGAGCGTCGAGGCGCTGACGATCGCGCCGCGTAACGATGTCGAGCGGCAGATTGCCGGCGTCTGGCGCAGCGTGCTGAACGTCGAGCAGGTCGGCGTGCACGACAACTTCTTCGAGCTCGGCGGTCATTCGCTGTCGATGGCGCTCGCGCAGGAGCGGCTGCAGCAGGTTCTCGGGCAGGAGCTTCCGATCACGGACCTGTTTCGCTATCCGACCGTCGCGACGCTCGCGGCCTTCCTGCGTGACCGGCGCCGCGACGCGCTGCCGGTCGCCGACGTCGAGGACCGCGCCTCGCGGCAGCGGCGGGCGGCGGAGCTTCGCCTTCGCTCGGCGCCGCAGGCTTCTTCCATCGAATCGACCGGCGCCGGGCAGCGATGAGCGAGCAGGACCGCGAATACAACGGCCTCGAGGTGGCGATCATCGGCATGGCCGGCCGCTTCCCCGGCGCGCCGGATCTCGAGCGCTTCTGGAGCAACCTCGCGAACGGCGTGGAATCGATCACGCGCTTCACGCCCGAGGAGCTCGCCGGGGCGGGCGTGCCCGCCGAAGTCGCCGCCGGGCCCGACTACGTGCCGGCGCGCGCGATCCTCGACGACGTCGAGTGGTTCGACGCGCCGTTCTTCGGGATGTATGCGCGCGAGGCCGAGACGCTCGACCCTCAGCAGCGGCTGTTCCTCGAATGCGGGTGGGAGGCGCTCGAGGAGGCAGGCTACGACGCGAGCCGTTATCCGGGGCTGATCGGCGTGTTCGGCGGGATCGCGATGAACACGTACCTGTACGAGCACCTGCTCGGCGACGTCGGCGGCATCGGCGATGCCGGCGCGTCGGCCGCGGAGCTTTACCGGCTCGCGATCGGCAACGACAAGGACTTCCTCGCATCGCGCCTCGCGTACAAGCTGAACCTGACCGGGCCGAGCGTCGTCGTGCAGTCGGCGTGCTCGACGTCGCTGGTCGCGGTCCACATCGCGTGCCAGAGCCTGCAGAGCTTCAACTGCGACATCGCGCTGGCCGGCGGAGTGGCCGTGTCTTTCCCTCAGCGCCGCGGCTACCGTTACCAGGAAGGGATGATTCTGTCCCCGGACGGCCACTGCAGGGCGTTCGATGCCGACGCCGCCGGCACGGTCGGCGGCGACGGCGCGGCGATCGTCGTGTTGAAGCGCCTCGCCGAGGCGCTCGAGGACGGCGACAACGTGCACGCCGTGATCAAAGGCTCCGCAATCAACAACGACGGCGCCGTGCGGGCGGGCTATACGGCGCCGAGCGCCCGCGGCCAGGCGCGCGCGATCGCGCTGGCCCAGGCGGTCGCCGATGTGCCGCCCGATACCATCGCCTACATCGAGGCGCACGGCACCGGCACGGCGATCGGCGACCCGATCGAGATCGAAGCGCTGGACCAGGTCTTCAGGGCGAAGACGGACCGCAAGGGCTTCTGCGCGCTCGGGTCGCTGAAGAGCAACGTGGGCCACCTCGACACGGCGGCCGGCGCGGCCGGCCTGATCAAGACGGTGCTCGCGCTGCGCCACGCGCGGATTCCGCCGAGCCTGAACTTCCGGCGGCCGAATCCCCGCATTCCATTCGACCGCACCGCGTTCTACGTCAACGACCGCGTCGCCGACTGGCCTCGCGGGCCGACGCCGCGGCGCGCCGGCGTCAGCTCTTTCGGAATCGGCGGCACGAACGCGCACGTGGTCGTCGAGGAGGCGCCGCCGGCGCCGGCGCCGGCCGCGTCCCGCGAGACGCAGCTGTTGCTCCTGTCCGCGAGAACCCCGGCAGCGCTCGACGACGCGGCGGAGCGGCTCGCGCGCTATCTCGACCGTCATCCCGACTGCGTCCTGCCCGACGTCGCGTTCACGCTGCAGTGCGGCAGGCGCGCGTTCGCGCACCGGCTCGCGCTGACCTGCCGCGGCGCGGCGGATGCGCGCGAGGGGCTGCTCGCCGGCCGCGTGTCCTCGGGCGAGGCGGCGGAACGGCCCGACATCGTGTTCCTGTTCCCGGGCCAGGGCACCCAGCACGCCGGCATGGCGGCCGAGCTTCACCGGCTCGAGCCCGCGTTCAAAGAGCCGCTCGAGCGCTGCGCGGAGCTGCTGCGGCCGCACGTCGACTTCGACCTGATCGACGCGCTGTACGGCGAGCTGCGCGGCGGCCGGCCCGATCCGATGCAGACCCGCGTCGCGCAGCCCGCGCTGTTCGCGGTCGAATACTCGCTCGCGCAGATGTTCGCGCGCTGGGGCATCGCGCCGGGCGCGATGCTGGGTCACAGTCTCGGCGAATACGTCGCCGCCTGCCTGGCAGGCGTGCTGACGCTCGAGGACGCACTGGCCGTCGTGGCCGAGCGCGGCCGGCTGATGCAGCAGATGCCGCCCGGCGCGATGCTCGCCGTCGCGGCCGGCGAGACCGACGTGCGGCCGCTGCTCGGCGACGACCTCGCGCTCGCGGCGGTCAACGCTGCGGCGTCCTGCGTCGCCGCGGGCCCCGTCGCCGGCATCGCGAAGCTGGCCGAGCGGCTGGCCGAGCGCGGCATCGGCGCGCGGCCGCTGAAGACTTCGCACGCTTTCCACTCGGCGTCGACGGAGCCGGTCCTCGATCGGTTCACGCGGTTCGTCGAGCGGTTCGCGCTGCGCCCGCCGCGCATCCCGTACGTATCGAACGTCAGCGGCACGTGGATCACGGACGAGGAAGCCACGGACCCCGCCTATTACGCGCGACAGATGCGCGGCACGGTGCTGTTCGCATCCGGCCTCGAAGCGACCGCGTCGGCGCGCGCGCCGGTCTGGCTCGAGCTCGGGCCCGGCGACACGCTGACCCGCCTCGCCCGCCGGCATCTCGGCGCGGACCGCGGCATCGTCCCGTCGCTTCCGTCCCCCGGCGCGGCGGGCGGCGACGTCGAAACCGCTCTCGATGCGCTCGGCCGGCTGTGGATCGCGGGCGCCGAGGTCGACTGGAGCGGCTTTTACGGCGGCGAACGCCGCAGGCGGGTGTCGCTGCCGACGTATCCGTTCCAGCGCGAGCGTTACGCGCCGCCCCGCCGCGGCGCCGGACCCGTCGCCGCCGCGCGCGCCGATCGCGGGGACTGGCTGCTGCTGCCGTCCTGGAAACGGGTCGATCGGCCGACGTCGGCACCGGCCGCCGCCGGCAGCCGCTGGCTGCTGTTCGCGGATCAGCTGGGGATTGCCGCGCGCCTCGCCAGGCGACTGCGCGCGGCCGGCGCGCGCTATGCCGCGGTCACGCCCGGCGCGCGCTTCGAAGCCTCGGCCGAGCCGGCCTTCACCGTCGACCCGCGCAGTCTCGAAGACCACGTCCGCCTGCTCGGGCACCTGCGCGATCGCGATCTGTTGCCGGACACGATCGTGCACGCCTGGAACGTCGGCTCGGTGCTGCACGATTTCGCCGCGGGGCAATCGGGGTCCGATCCGCTGACGCTCGGCTTCTACAGCGTGCTGCGCGCCGCGCAGGCCGCGGCCGGCATGGCGCCGACGCCCTGCCGTCTGCACGTGCTGACGACGGGCGTGCACGACGTGACCGGAACGGAGCCGCTGAGCCCGCACAAGGCGCTCGCCGCGGGACCGTGCAGGGTCGCCGGACAGGAGCACTCGCACCTGCGCGCGCGGCACGTCGACATCGCGCTCGACGGCGCCCCGGACGAGCAGCTGATCACGAACCTGCTGGCCGAGCTGACCGACGGCGCACCGGAAGCAGCCGTCGCTTTGCGCGGCCGCGGCCGCTGGGTGCCGAGCTTCGAGCGGCTGCCTCTCGGCACGCCTGCGGCCGCCGGCGCACCGCTGCGTGCCGGCGGCCGCTACCTGATCGTCGGCGGGCTCGGGCGCATCGGCCTGACGCTGGCCGAGCGCATCGCTCGCCACCCCGGCACGACGATCGTGCTGGCCGGCAGGTCGGAGCTGCCGCCCAGGTCCCGATGGCCGGAAATCGCCGACGCGGGCGAGGCCTCGCCCCTCGCCGGCAAGCTGCGCGCGCTGCTCGCGCTCGAGAAGGCCGGCGCCGACGTCCGGCTCCGCAACGTCGACGCGGCGGACGCGGGCGGCATGGACGCGCTGGTCGCATCGCTGACGCACGAGCTCGGCCGCATCGACGGAATCATCCATTGCGCCGGCGTCGTCGGTCCCGAGGCGCTGCGCCCGCTCGCGGGCGTCGACGAAGCGGCCGCCGAAATGCAGTTCGCCGCCAAGGTGCGCGGCGCGCTGAACCTCGCGGCGGCGACGAGCCGCACGGACGTCGGCTTCGTCGCGCTGCAGTCTTCACTGTCGAGCGTGCTCGGCGGCGCAGGCTTCGCCGCGTACGCGGCCGCGAATGCGTTTCTCGACACGTTCGCCGCGGCGCAGCATCGCGAGGGCGGCACGCGCTGGGTCAGTATCGACTGGGACGGCTGGAGCAGCGGCGGGGACGCCGAGGCGGAAAGCCTGCTCGCGCAGCGCCTCGGCCGGCAGCCGATCCGGCCCGAGGACGGCGCCGCGCTGTTCGAGCAGATCATTTGCCGATGCAACTACCCGCGCGTCGTCGTGTCGACGGCGCCGTTGTCCGGCGCCTCGGCGGCGGCGCCCGCTGCCGCGGCGCCTCACGCCGCGAGCGCAGGCGCACCGGCTCGCGGATCCCGCGACTCGGAAACCCGCGCGCGCGGGTCCGGAAGCGGCGCGCGCGCGGCACGCCACGCTCGCGCGAAGATCTCGACGCAGTACGCCGCGCCGCAGTCGGCGCTGCAGCGCGAGCTCGCCGCGTCGTTCGAGCGCCTGCTGGGCCTCGCCCCGATCGGGATTCACGACAGCTTCTTCGAGCTCGGCGGCGACTCGCTGCTCGCGACGCAGCTCGCCTCCGAGCTGCGCGACACGTACGGCGCGCACTTTCCGCTCGAGGCGCTGTTCTCGAACCCGACGATCGCGGGCGCGGAGCAGGCCATCCTCAGCGCGCGCAGCGACGAGCCGGACCTGAGCTCGCTGCTGCAGCAGGTGAAGGAGATGACGGAGGACGAAGCCGAGGCGATGCTGCTGCGGACCCGCGCGGTCACCGAAGCCGGGTCCGCCGACTGATCCGCCATGCCGGACATGCAAAGCCAGATCGACGGACTCTCGAGCACGAAGCGGCAGCTTCTCGAAGCGCTGGCGCAACGGCACAGGGCGCAGCGGGACGCCCCGGCGCCCGCGGTCGGCGGCGCGCCCGGGCAGACGCGGCCGGTGTCCTACGGGCAGCGGCGCCTGTGGTTCCTGAACCGGCTCGAGCCGGGCAGCCCGCTGTACAACCTG
This sequence comes from Gammaproteobacteria bacterium, assembly GCA_016927175.1. Taxonomy (GTDB): domain Bacteria; phylum Pseudomonadota; class Gammaproteobacteria; order Steroidobacterales; family Rariloculaceae; genus ZC4RG20. The sequence continues at coordinate 8,720 of JAFGNC010000346.1, forward strand.
CCGGCCGCAATCAGGCTCGAGGGCCCGCTCGACGCGCGCGCGCTCCGGGCCGCGCTGCGCGAGGTCGTGCGCCGCCACGAGATCCTGCGCACGGCTTTCCACGACGAGGACGGCGAGCCCGTGCAGATCGCGGTCGCTCGCCCGACGCTGCCGTGCTCGACGGTCGACCTCCGGCCGCTCCGCCCGCGACATGCCGACCACGCGCTCGCGCGGGTGCTCGCGACCGAGCCGCGCCGGCCGTTCGCGCTCGACGCGCCGCCGCTGCTGCGCGTCACGCTGATCCGGCTCGGCGCCGACCATCACGTGCTGCTGATCACGATGCACCACATCGTCAGTGACGGCTGGTCGGTCGGCGTTCTGATCCGCGAAGCCGTGACGCTCTACTCCGCGTACGTCGCCGGCCGGCCTTCGCCGCTGCCGGATCTCCCTCTGCAGTACGCGGACTTCGCCGCCTGGCAGCGCGAGCGGCTGCGGGGCGAACGCCTGCGGCCGCAGCTCGAGCACTTCACGGCGGAGCTCGGCGGCGCGGGCGCGCCGCTCGACCTGCCGACCGACCGGCCCCGGCTCGCGGCGAGGGATCGGCTCGGCGCGACCGTCCGCTTCTCTCTGCCCGCGAAGCTCGTCGAGCGCCTGCGCGCATTCGCGCGCAGCCACGACGCCACGCTGTTCATGACGCTGCTCGCGGCGTTCGAGACGCTGCTGCACCGATACACGGGCCGCACGGACTTCAACGTCGGCGTGCCGATCGCCGGGCGGCACACCCCCGGGGTCGGAGCGCTGCTCGGCTTCTTCGTCAATTTCCTCGTGCTGCGCTCGGACGTCGGCGGCGCGCCGAGCTTCGCCGAGCTGCTCGCGCGCGTGCGCCGCCGGACGCTCGAGGCCTACCGGAATCAGGACGTGCCGTTCGAGGTCCTCGTCCGGGAGCTGAAGCCCGCTCGCGAGCCGGACGGGATGCCGTTCTTCAACGTGATCTTCGACCTTAACAACACGCCGTCCGAATCGCTGCAACTGCCGGGCCTCAGGGCAACACCGCTCGACGTCGACACCGGCACGACGCACGCGGACTGGGTCGTGAACCTGTTCGACGACGGCCGCGACGTGACGGGCCGCTTCACGTATCGCGCGGATCTTTTCGATGAAGCCTCGATCCGCCGAACGATAGAGCGCTTCCTCGTGCTGCTCGACGGCGCCGCGGCCGAGCCGGACCGCCCGATCACGCGGCTGCCGCTGCTGCCGCCCGATGAGCGCGACCGGCTGATGCGCTGGGGCAGCCGGCAGCGGGCCTTCGATCCGCGGGCGTGCGTGCACGAGCGATTCGAAGCCGCCGCGCGTCGCGCTCCGGACCGGATCGCCGTGAGCTGCGAGGACCGACACCTGAGCTATGCGGAGCTCGACCGTCGCGCCAACCAGCTCGCGCGGGAGCTCGCCGTCCTCGGCGCGGGGCCGGGGCGGCTCGTCGGTATCCTGCTCGAGCGCTCCATCGAGACGGTGGTCGCGATACTCGGCGTGCTGAAGTCCGGCGCCGGCTACGTGCCGATGGACCCGGCGTATCCCGCCGACCGGCTGCGCTTCATGCTCGACGATGCCGGCGTCTGCATCCTGCTGACGCAGTCTGCGGGAAAGGGGGCGGAGCCCGTTACCGCGGAGAAGAGCCCCGCGACGAATCGTTCCGCGGAGAAAGCCTCCGCGGAAGAGAGCCCGGCGGAGGGTTTTACGAGAATGGGCCGAGCGGAAACGGGCACTGACCCCGTCTCCGCTGAAAAGGGCCCTGACCCCTTTTCCGCTTCGGTGCTGCGGCTCGACCGCGACTGGCCGCGCATCGGCCGGCACGACGGGCGGCGGCCCGGCGTCGACGTGCATCCCGACGCGCTCGCTTACGTGATCTACACGTCGGGGTCGACCGGCACGCCGAAGGGCGTCGGCGTGACGCACCGCAACGTCGCGCGGCTGTTCGATGCGGCGGGCGAGCTTTTCGATTTCGGCCCCGACGACACGTGGACCCTGTTCCATTCGATCGCCTTCGACTTCTCGGTCTGGGAGATCTGGGGCGCGCTCGGTCACGGCGGCCGACTGCTCGTCGTGCCGTTTCTGACCAGCCGTTCTCCGCAGCGTTTCCTGGACCTGCTCGGGCGCGAGCAGGTGAGCGTGCTGAACCAGACGCCGTCGGCGTTCAGGCAGCTCGTCCTCGCGGACGACGAGCGCGGCGGGACGGACGCGACGGCGCTGCGCTACGTCGTGTTCGGCGGCGAAGCGCTCGACGTCGGCGCGCTCGAGCCGTGGCTGCGGCGCCGCGGCGACGAGCGGCCGCGGCTCGTCAACATGTACGGCATCACCGAGACGACGGTGCACGTCACGTACCGCAGGATCACGAGCCCGGACCTCGACCGCCCCGCGACGAGCCGCATCGGCCGCCCGCTGCCCGACCTCGAGCTGCGGATCCTCGATCCCGAAGGACAGCCGGCGCCGATCGGCATCCCGGGCGAGATCCACGTCGGCGGAGACGGCGTGGCCCGCGGTTATCACGGCCGTCCGGCTCTGACGGCGGAGCGCTTCGTGCCCGCGCCCCCGGAGGATTCCGCCGCGCGCGGCGAGCGGCTCTACCGCAGCGGTGACGGCGCCCGCTATCTGCCGGACGGCGATATCGAATACCTCGGCCGCCTCGACGGCCAGGTCAAGATCCGCGGCTTCCGGATCGAGACCGGCGAGATCGAAGCCGCGCTCGAGGCGGCGCCGACGGTCCGCGAGGCGTTGGTCGTCGCGGGCCGCGATGCCGCGGGGGAGCAGCGCCTCGTCGCATACGTCGTGGCCGCGCCCGGCGCGCGGCCTGATGCCGCGCAGCTTCGCCGCAGGCTGCGCGAGCGCCTGCCGGAGCACATGGTGCCGGCGGCATTCGTCGCGCTCGAGCGTATCCCGATGACGCCGAACGGCAAGATCGACCGCAACGCGCTGCCCGAGCCGGAGCGGGCGGACGCGGCGCCGGCCGGCGCGGACGAAGACACTGCCGCGCCGGCCACTGCGACCGAGCAGCGGCTCGCGGCGATCTGGGAGGAGACGCTCGGCCGCCGCCGCATCGGCCTGCACGACGATTTCTTCGACCTCGGCGGGCACTCGCTGCTCGCGACGCGCGTCGTCTCGCGCGTCAGGCGTGTCTTCGACGTCGAGTTTCCGCTCGGCTCGCTGTTCCGGCGGCCGACGATCGCGCAGATGGCCGCGGAGATCGACGCGCTCGTGCCGGAGCAACGCGCGACGGAGCCGCCGCTCGCCGCCACCGGCCGCACCGGCCGCATTCCGCTCGCCTTCCCGCAGCAGCGCCTGTGGTTTCTGGAGCAGCTCGAGCCCGGCAACCCCGCTTACGTGATCCCTGCCGCGGTCAGGCTGCGCGGCCGACTGCGGCCGCTCGCGCTGTTCCGCGCTTTCGACGACGTGCTGCGCCGGCACGATGCGCTGCGCACCGCCTTCCCGGCCGTCGGCGGCAGGCCCGAGCAGCGCGTGCACGGCTTCACGCCCGCGCGCGTGCC